>JBGSSZ010000593.1:0-5123 GCA_041736785.1 Limnoglobus sp. | reverse complement strand
GGTACTTGGACATGGCCCGTTCATCAGAGCGGGAGATGGTGTTGGTGAGCGCGTAGCTCGCCGCGCGGCGGGGAACCCCGCCGTGTTGGAGATTCCGATGCTCGGAGCAAAACAATGTGCGCATCTTGACGGACACTACCGACGGATTCTCTGTCATTGTGCAATCGCAGGGACGTCGTTTGAAATCCAGTCGCAGAAGCAAATATCGCGAGGTGAGCTACGTGTCGATGTCATGGCCGCATGATCCGCGATCAGAACCAATATTGTAATTACGGTATATCTTGTAGTTTGTCTCACTGCAATATTGACGCCAAATGATTTGCTATTACAAACGAGTAATCCCCAATTCCCCCTCTCCCCCGAAACGGGGGAGAGGGGAGCAAGCTGCATTACTTCAACTCCACCGACCAGTAGGCGTTGTCGATGAAGCTCTGCCACGACTCGTACTTCTTCTGAGTCAGCTTCATGTTCAACAGCGGGCTGCGCTTCGGCTTCTCGGGCTTGCGGATCAGCGTCATGTTCGCCTGCCGCGGGGTGCGGCCGCCCTTGCGCACATTGCAGTCGACGCAGGCACAGACAATGTTCTCCCAACTCGCACCGCCGCCCTGGCTGCGCGGGATCACGTGGTCGAGGCTCAGTTCGCTCGTCACAAACTTCTTGCCGCAGTACTGACACTGGTTGTGATCGCGTGCGAAGATATTGCGGCGGTTGAACTTCACGGTCTGCTTCGGCACCTTGTCGTAGCTCACGAGCCGGATGACCCGCGGAGCCTGGATCTCGGTGCTGCAGGTCCGTACCCAGTCGTCCTCGGCTTTGCGGTAGTGCTGCAGCCGATGCGTGGAGAGTTCCTGCCACGACGCGAAGTCGTAGGTCGCGAAGGTGCCTTCGTCGCTGTGCACGACTTCAGCCAGTTCCTTGCAGAGCAGGCAGAACGCCCGGCGGACGGAGATGACGTGCACGGCCATGAACATCCGGTTGAGGACCAGCACGCTCGCATCCAGTGCGGTGTAAGCTCCAACAGTCATCGCACCCTCCCTCTCGAACTCCGGCCCCGGGCAACAGCATCCGTGACCGCGTCGGCAGGGGAATGACGCGACAGGGCATCCAGAGGTTCGATGCTTCCTATTTTAACCCTCTCGAATGCCGCTCCGCAAGAGTCTTCCCGCTTCTCTTCACAATGAATACATGCGTGTTATCTTTGTGTGCGGCAGCGGAGTCACTGCGCGGGCTTGTACTTCTTCCTGTAAATCTGGTTGATCTCGGCGGCTTTTGCAGCGTCGTGAACGCCGGCTTCCACGCCCCAGGGCACCTGGCCATCGACGCTCAGGATCAACTGCCGCCGACCGCTCTCACGCACGATGGCGATCATCTCACGTTCGAGCTCGCGCGGATCCACGATGCGGTCCTGCAGCTTGATCCGCGGCACCTCGCCGTCCATCCAGACGGTCACCTCCAGCGAAGAGTCTCTGATATCGCTCATGCGGATCTTCGCCGGACCGGTTTTCTCCTCCGGTTCGGCGGGCATGTCGATCGAGCGCCGCAGCGAGGAGTAGGACGTGGTGAGGATGAAGAAGATCAGCAGCACCAGCGAGACGTCGATCAGCGGATTCATGTCGAGCCGCGTCTCGTCGGGGGGCTCGATCCGCGGCGGGGACAGGTCGGAGGTGCTGTCAGCGAAGGTGGGGTGATCCTCGATGGGTCGCCAGTCGTTGTCGCCGGGGCCGCGGACTTCGTCGGTCGTTTCCCATTCTCCGGAGCGGAGTCCGTCGAGCACACTGATGGCGGACGCCACGGGCACGATGCTGCCGGAGCCTTCGAAGCGGATCTGCCAGTCACTCTTCATGGCATGCCCTCATATAGCGGAGGCTTTCGCGGGCGATCGTTTCGGGATCGGGGGAATAGTCGAAGACTTCGACGCTGACCCAGCCAGTGTAATGCGTGTCTTTGAGTGCGGTGAAGATCGGTTTGAAATCGGTCGTGCCGAAGCCGGGCCCGCGGCGATTGGGATCGTTGGCGTGGAAATGTGCCGTGTGGCGACTGTTGGCGCGGATCACGTCCGGGGTCGGCATGGGTTCGTCGGCCATGGCCTTGACGTCGAGGTGCAGCTTCACATTGGGGTGATCGATGCGTTCGATGAGGGCCACAGCCTCGGCAGTAGTGTTGACAAAATTGGTTTCCGCCGGGCCAAGTGGCTCCAGACAGAGCGTGACACCGGTGCGGGCCAGTGTCGGCAGGCAATGAGCGATGGTGGCGGCGGCATGTTCCATGGCCTGCTCACGCGTCACGCCTGCAAGCAGGTTCCGCTGCAGCGGCGAACCGAGCACGAGAATCGATCCACCCAAATCGGCAGCAGCCTCGGCGAGCAGGCCAAAATACTCGCCTGTCTTCGCCTGCACCGCGGCATCCGGTGAGGTCAGATACAGGCCCTCGGTGTTTTTGAGCAGCCAGTGCAGACCGAGGATTTCGATGCCCGCCGCCTCGGCGTCCCGGCGCATCTGACTGCGCTGCTCGGCGCTCACTTCGGCGATGTGCGGGGCCAGCGTGAACGGAGCAATCTCCAGCCCCGTGTATCCCAGGCTGGCGACGAACTCGCACACGCGGGCGTGCTCCCAGCCGTCGAAGGTCTCGTTGCAGATGGCGTACTTCATGGCAGTGTGATTGTCCGTGCTTCAGTGCGGTCGGTGGCCCCGCGTAGCTGCAGGGTGATTCGCTTGATGCCTTTCGTGAGTTCGTAGAACTCGGTCGGCGTCGTTACGCTTTTGCCGTTGACGCTGATGATGACCATCGACTTGCCGGCGACGGCGGGTGCGAGCTTCTCCGCGGCCGGACTGCCCGGCTCGATGTCGCGAACCACGACGCCGCGTGTGATCGTTCGACGTTCGCCGATCAGCATGGGTTGCTGGGCCAGCAGGCTTGAGTGATCCACGCGTAGCCCGAAGACGGGTTCGGGCTGCTCGGAGGCGATCGAGGGAAAGGTGTGCGCGAATTTCGCGAGTCGGGGTTTGACGACGTGGTGCGCCTTGTCCCGTTGAATTTCGAGAACGATTTCCGTCTCCGCAAGCGAGCCGCCAACGAGGAGGAAGAGGTCTTCGAGTTCCGTGATGGGTCGACCGTCTACACTCACAATGAGATCGCCATCCTGCAGACCCGCACGGCTGGCGGGGGAATTGGAACTCACGTTTCCCAGACGCAGACCGGTCGCGGTCATCCGGCCTGGCGAGACGCCCAGAAAGCCGTACTCGACTTCCTGCCCAGTGCGGAGCACCTCGACGATGCGACGGTAGATCGGGTCCATGGGAATCGCGTATCCGCCGCCGGCTTCGCTGCCGCTGATTGCGGCGATGGCGGTCTGCAGGCCGATGACTTCGCCATCGAGGTTGAAGATGGCACCGCCACTGCTGCCGACGCTGAGGCGGGTGTCGGTCTGCAGCAGATTGCTGTAGTGGTGCAGCAGCGTCTGCCGGGATTCGTCGCTGCCGAGGTTGGGAGCACGACGGCGGAGGTTGCTGATCATGCCGGAGGACGCACTGGCCTTGCCGTCGCGGAACCCGGTGGCGAAGGGGTGCGCCATTGCAACGATGAACTGCCCCCGATAGATGGTGGCTTTCCGCAAAGGCTCATCGTGCATCTGCACGCGGCCGAACTTGACCGGCTTCCGCGGCTTCGAGAACGGGCTGAGCATGCGCAGCACCGCCAGATCGCTGCGGGCATCGGCCGCGTGAATGTCGGCATAGCTCGATTGCCCGTCGCTGAAGCGCACGAAGATCTTGCGAGCCCCTTCGATCAGATGATAGTTCGTGAGGAGCGTGCCGCGGGAGTCGAGAACGATGCCGCTGCCAAAGGTGTTGTCGGCTGCGTTGCGGGGGTCGCTCAGATCGAGAGGATCGCGGGTCGGCGGGACAATGCCGTCGGTGCGCGGACCGACGGAAAAGTAATTCCCCAGCGTGCCCGGTTTGTTCTTGCCGTCGAGTGCCGGGTAAGCGGGATTCGTCGAGACGACGATCGCCGCGATGCTCGGCTCCGCAGTCTCGATGAGAGTGCGCACCTGCTCCTGCAGTGCCACGACGGCCGCGGGGGGCTCGGCGGCGACTTGAGCGACAATGAGCAGACTCGCCAGCATGACCATCCACCGCATGACCCAACCCTCGCAGGACTCATTCACTGTAGCGGGCAACGATCGATTCAGAGCGGTTCTTTCGCGGCTCGGACGTAGGCTTCGAAGTTTGCGACGGGCGTTTCCTTTCCGACGCCGTGATTCAGATTGAGAATGTGCCGCTCACCGCCAGCCAAGCGGCAGGCTCGCACGGCGGCTGTGACTTCTTCTTCCGTGCCGGTGCGGAGGGTCGCTTCATCGACATTGCCCTGAAACACCAGCTTGGGATATTTCTGCCGGGCTGCGGCCAGATCGTGCGATGTCCCGAGTGAAATCACTTCGGCTCCGCTTGCGGTCATCGCATCGAGGTGCGGGCATTCCTTGACGAAGAGAATCCGCGGCACGCCGGGCGCGTCGGCGAGAATCGATGCGTGATCGTGCGCGGCCCAGCCGTCGTATTCGCTGGCGCTGAGCATCCCGGCCCACGAATCGAATAGCTGATAGAGGTCCGCACCGTCGGCGATCAGCGTCCGCAGAAAATGACCGGTCGCGATCCTCAGCTTGTCGCGAAGCGCATCCCACACCAGCGGCTGCTCCGCGGCGAACTGCCGTGTGGCGTTGATGTCCTTACCCGTGCCAATGCAGTAGGTCGCCACTGTGAACGGAGCACCCGCGAAGACAATCACCGGCAAGTCGCCGCGAAGTTCTTCTTTCACTCGGGCTAGCAGATTGCGGATGTGAGAGTATGATTCGGGCGGCGGTTCCGCATTCAGTCGCTGCACGTCCGCGAGCGTCCGCACCTGACGATCGGGGACCGGCCCGATGTCTTTCTGCAGAGTGAACGGCAGGCCCATTGCGATGGGCAGGGTCGTGATGTCGTAGAAGAGGATGATGGCATCGACGCCGAAACGCCGCGGGCAGAGCGACGCCGCGACGGAGCGTTCTACATCTTCAGAGAATTCGTAGAAGCCGAGTCCGGCACGGATGCGGCGGAACTCCGGATCCCAGCGTCCCGCCTGACGCATCGCCC
>JBGSSZ010000018.1:0-14397 GCA_041736785.1 Limnoglobus sp. | reverse complement strand
CCGCAGCATTCTCCTCGTTGACCGCCAGGGCGAAGAGGCTGACCCAGTCGAGTTGCACAAGCGAGTCGCAGCTCGGCACAGTGGTGAGCGTGCGGAAGAGAGCCGGGGCGCGGCGTTTCACATTCAGCCCGCCGGGGAGCGTGCCCTCGTTGCGGCAGCCGCGATCAATGCAGTCATTCATGACCGCCCAGATGCGATCGATGCCGGTGTCGATGGCTTCAACATCGCGCCAGGTGCGTTCGTTGGCGTAGAGGATGCGCGCAATGGATTGACCAGTGCGGTCTCCGATGGCCAGCAACTCGGCAGCAGTATCAAACTCGTGCGTTACCGCACCGCGGTCGACTATGGCTGTCTCCGGTCCGCTGGCTTCGGCTTCGCTGACGACAAACCCGCCGCCAACAGAATAGAAGACTTCGCTGCGCAGAACCGGGCCAGCTTCGCCATGAGTGGTGAAACGCATGCCGTTCGGGTGGTAGGGCAGGGCTTCCGTTTCGTGGAAGCGGAGGTCAGTGGCTTCATCGAAATCAATCTCCCGATTGCGGGCGAATCGCAGCTTCCTGCGCTTGCGGATGCGTTCGACAATCACATCCACGACATCGCTGTCGATTTCGTCGGGCCGTTCACCGCTGAGTCCCAGCAGGACGGCTTTGTCGGTGCAGTGGCCGCGACCAGTAAGGGCCAGCGAGCCATAGAGATCGATAATCACCCGACTGACCGGTTCGGCGGCACACGACTCCGCGAACTTCACCGCAGCCCACATCGGGCCGACGGTATGGCTGCTCGATGGGCCGATGCCGATCTTGAACAGGTCGAAGACGGAGAGGTTCATGCTCCCAGTGTCACCGCTTGGCAGGCATTGGTCAAGCGGACAACCTTCGGTTCGGTGCGGGTCGGCTGCTGGCTGCGGATCTCGTGGCTGATCTGCCGGGCCATCCGCAGAGCGAAGGCGACATCGCGGAGGAGTTCTGCGGCAACAGCGTCAACTGGGGATTTCGCATGGGTTCGGGTCGTCATGGCTGGCCTCCTGCCAAGGGGGGGTGAAGATGATCAATGCTAATGCACGACCCGTGCCAAATCGAAAAACGCTTGAAAACACAGGAAATACACCGAACGGGCACGTAAGAGTTGCAACTTGAGAGATAGTTGACAAACCGCGCTGGAAGAGTTTGCACAATCGGTAGATTCAGTGCCTGACGAGGAAGATGATCGCACCAATGCCCAGTGTGAACCAGAATACCTGCCCGATGGCGATAGCTCGAATCTCAGGATGTTGCCGACCGGGGATTTGCGGCGCAGACTGATTCCATGAAACGCCCCCGCCACTTTGCCGGGCTCGATGCAGTCCGCGTGTTGGCGATCGGGCTTGTGACTGCACAGCACTCGCTCACGCTGCTCCACCACGATTCGTGGTCTCGCTTCGGGAGCATCTCCATCGGTCAGTTGGGCGTGGACATTTTCCTCTTTATCAGTGGTTTTCTCGCCAGCCAGAGCCAACGGCCCCCTGTTGCGTGGCTGCAGCAGCGTCTGCTGCGACTGATGCCGGCGTATTGGATCGCCATCGCTGCCAGCTTTCTGATGGCTGCCGTGGTGGGACACAAGAGCTTTGACGCCGCCCAGGTGTTCAGCCAGTTTGCCGGGCTTGGCTTCTGGACACACCGCGAGGAGATGATCAACAGCCCAACTTGGTTTGTTTCGGTCCTGCTCGTCTGCTATCTCAGCACCTTCCTCACACGGATCGCGAGAGCCCCGCAGACTCTGTCACTGCTGGCGTTTGTCGTCCTCTGCACCCTGGTGATCGTTTCCGAGAAGCCCTGGCTGATCGTTCACTTCATCACCTACACCGCCGGCAGCATCCTCGGCACGCGACGAGCACAAGTGCTCACGATGCTCGCGCTCACGCCAATGTTCCTCACCGCAGCATTCCTCGACCATCCCGACTTTCTCTCTCCTGCACTGACGCTACTGGTCGTTGCTGTGGGCTTGCTGATCCATCGGGTACCGCACTGGATCGGGATGCTGGCGAACTATTCCTATGAGTACTATCTCGTTCACGGCGTGTTCTTGTACGGTGCAATCCGAGTTCTGCACGCGGCTCCGCTTTTGGCTTTGGCGGTGGGCATCGCAACCGCTGCGGTTGCCGCGGTCGCCTTGCAGTGGCTGGTGAAGCAGTTAGTTGGTCAGGGTCGTGATCGGCAGTAGCCGGGTGTGAGCCGCGGCGGCATCCGCAGGTAGTCGGAGACTGTCCTGCACGGTGAAGGGTCCAACCGCGGTGCGTCGCAGCGTCTGCACAATGCCGCCGACGTGAAGTGCGGCCCCGAGATCACGGGCGATGCTGCGGATATATGTGCCTTTTCCGCAGGTGATAGCGAGATCGAGGTGCGGCCAATCGTAGGCGAGCAGGTCGATGCTGTCGATGCGAACCGTCCGCGGCTCGAGTGCGACAACCTGCCCTTGCCTGGCCAGATCGTGCGCCCGTCGGCCCTGCACTTTCAGCGCCGAAAACTGCGGTGGAAGCTGTAGCACCTCTCCCACAAACCTCGGCAGTAGGGATGCAATCGCATCGCGATGGACTGCCTCCGCCGCCGTGTGCGTGACGGTGCCGTCGACATCGTCCGTGGTGCTGGTGGCTCCGAGCAGGATTCTGGTGTCGTAGCGTTTGCCCATCGCCTGAACTGTGTCGGCGAGTTTGGTGGCACGGCCAACACAGAGCACCAGCACGCCAGTGGCCAGAGGATCGAGCGTGCCGGTATGACCGAGTTTGGTGCCGCGGGGGAACCAGCGCTGGGCAATGTTGACGACATCGCGCGAAGTCATGCCGCCGGGCTTGTCGATGACGAGGAAACCTTCCATTGCAATGACATCACCTCGGAGTGTCGGCGTGAGTGTGCCGATCGTGATTTTCAATCCGGCTGCGGGCCGGGGCCGGGCTGCGAAGCTCATTGCGGAGCTTCGGCAGCGTCTGCCCGACGGCGCGGAGCTTCTGGAATCCAAGAGCCCCGACGACGCCCGCAGGCTCACGGCGAACGTGATCGCGGACGGCTGCCGCTGGATCCTTGCGGCGGGTGGCGACGGCACCGTGCACGAAATCGCCAACGCCATTCTTACCAGTGCCGAGCCCGGAGTCACCTTCACCCCGCTGCCGTTCGGCTCCATGAACGACTACGCCTTCACCCTCGGCTTGCAGGACTGGTGGAAGGCCCAGCGCCCCTGGAGCGATCTCAAGGCCATGCCCGTCGATGTCGGAGTCATCCGTGGCGGAGGACGCGAAGAGTATTTCGTCAACGGCTGCGGCATCGGCTTCAACGGCATGGTGACAATCGAAGCCCGCAAAATCCGCTGGCTCCGCGGCATCCCGCTCTATGCCCTGGGCGTGATCAACGCCATGATCCGCCACTTCCGCACGCCACGACTGAAGATCGTCACCGACGGCGTGATGAGCGAGAAACCGACGCTGGCACTCTCGCTGGGAATCGCTCAGCGTGAAGGGGGCTTTCCACTGACGGCCCGGGCCAAGCTCGATGACGGGCACTTCGACACGCTGCAGGTCGGCGACATTCGCCGCTGGGAACTGATTCGTCACCTGCCCGGCATGATCACCGGTCGCCTGCCACGCAATCATCCCAAGCTGCAGTTCGGCCAAGCCCGCACGCTGCAGATCCAATCTCCGCAGCCGTTGTGCGTGCATCTCGACGGTGAGTTTTTCTGCCGCCCGGAGGATGGCCTCACGAGCTTCGAGATTGAACTGCTGCCGCTGCGGCTTACTGTCGGGTACTGCGAAGACGCTCTCTACGGCGGCGATCGGTTTCGCTAGAACTCGATCGCGTCCCAGTCACTCTGCACCACAAACACTTTACCGTCGCCGATGCGGCCCGTGCGGGCGATCCTAGTGATCCTCGTCGCCACATCGTCATACTTGTCGTCAGCGATCCAGACAGTGATCTCCACCTTGGGCAGAAACGCCATGCTGTACTCGCTGCCGCGGTAGCGGTCGAGATAACCCTTCTGACGTCCGAAGCCCTTGGCTTCGCGCACTACACAATCTTCGAGACCCATCTCGGCAATCGCAGCCAGCACGGCCTCAGCGCGGAACGGCTTCACAATCACAGTGAGTTGCTTCATCAGATCCACCCACCGGTGACTGGCAGCACCTGACCGGTGATGTATTCGCTCTCCTCGCTCGCCAGGAAGAGCACTGCATTGGCAATATCCGCCGGCTCGGCGAAGCGGCCCATCGGGATCATCTTGATGTACTCCTCGCGTTTCTCTTCCTTGATGTCGGCCATCATGCTGGTCTGCACGATGCCGGGTGCGATGGCATTGACGGTGATCTTCCGCCGGGCGAGTTCTTTGGAGATGGACCGGGTCATGCCGATGACGCCGGCTTTGGCCGCGGCGTAGTTGGCCTGCCCCGGGAAGCCGACGAGCCCGGCCACGGAGGCGATGTTCACGATCCGGCCGCCGTCGCGGAGGATCTCGGCACCGTACTTGAGGCAGTGAAACACACCGGTGAGGTTGGTGTTCAGCACGCTCGTCCAATCATCGATCGACATTTTTCGCAGCGTGCGGTCTTTGAGGATGCCGGCGTTGTTGATCAGGACATCGAGCCCGCCAAGCTCTTTGGCCTTGGCCATCATTGCTTCAATAGCCGCTGCATCGCGGACATCCGCAGCCAGCAGTGTCACGTTTTCACCCAGCTTCGCGGCGAGTTCTTTCGCGTCCTTCTCATTCGCGCCGTCGGGGTCGGCCCAGTAGTGCAGCAGGCAGTTCGCACCCGCGGCGGCGAAGCTGCTGAGAATCGAGGCACCGATCCCGCGGGAGGAGCCAGTGACGAGGACAGTTTTGCCGGTGAAGTCGTAGCGGATCATGTGCGCCTCGGGGAGAGTGTGCGGCTATCGTATGGATCGATTCTGCCGGCCATGACTGCAACTTGTAAAACCAACATCATGACGCTCCGCCTCGCACATTTCTCCGACGTGCATCTCACGGTCAAAGCCCTCGGCTGGCGGCGGCGGGATCTGATGAGCAAGCAGATCACCGGATATGTCAATGTCCGTCTGCTCGGCCGAGGAGCCCGCTTCAAGCACGCTCCTCGGATCGTCGAACTGCTCCGCCAGGAGTTCATCAGCCGCGGCTACGATCATCTGATCTTCAGCGGCGACGCGACCAAGCTGGCGTTTGAGCGGGAGTTTGCCAATGCGGCCGAGCGTCTGGGTGTGAACGATCCGGCTCAGCCGCCGGGCATCGCCGTGCCGGGCAATCACGATTTCTACACCCGTGATGCCCGCGACCGTCGGCTGTTCGATGTGCATTTCAAGCCCTGGCTCACGGGCCATCGCATCGACGATCACGTCTATCCGTTTGCCCAGCGGGCCGGGCATGCCTGGCTGATCGCCGTGAACAGCAGCACGCCGAACTGGTGGACATTCGACGCCAGCGGCATGATGGGCCCGGAGCAACTGGCTCGCTTGCGAACACTCTGCAGCACGCTCGACGGCGGCCCGCGGATCATGGTCACGCACTATCCGCTGCGGGCCCCGAACCGCAAACCGGAGCGGCGTTCGCACCGCCTCCGCGATCACGCCGCCGCGATGACGACCGCCAAAGATTGCGGCATCAGCCTCTGGCTGCACGGCCACATCCACAAGCCCTACTACCTCGACGTCGGCCCCGACCTGCCGTTCCCGACCATCAGCAGCGGCAGTTGCACGCAGACCGGCCGCTGGTGCTACAACGACTACACGCTGAACGGGCACCACTTGCAGGTTGTTCAACGGAAGTACGACATCCTCCAGCACGCCTTCACCGACGGCATGCACGCCGAACTGCAATTGCCCGCCTGACGACCGCGTCCTCGACCCGACGCGGCTGATCTCTTATAGCAGCAACGTACGATCCCGCACACAGGTGAATGATGGCCGACATCCGCGCGTTCCGCGCTTTTCGCTACGACATGGCTCGCGTCGGCTCGCTTTCGGACGTGGTCGCACCGCCCTACGACGTGATCGACGCGGCACTGCAGCAGAAGCTCTACGATGCCAGCGAGTTCAACGCGATCCGGGTGGAACTCACCAAGGACGGTACAGGCGACAAGTACGCCACTGCTGCCCAGACACTTCGCGATTGGATGGGCGTCGAAGCACTTCGACAGGACACTGCTCGCGGGCTCTATGTCTACGAGCAGGAATTCACCGTCGAAGGCGTCCGCCACGTCCGTCGCGGCTTCATGGCCCGCGTGCGTGTCGTGCCGTTCGGCGAAGGGGTCTTCCCGCACGAGCAGACGCTGAGTGGACCCAAGGCCGACCGGCTCAATCTCTACCGTGCAACAGGGTTCAATATCTCGCCCGTGTTCAGTCTCTATCCCGATGACGGCTCGGTGTTCGCAAAGCTCGAGCCAGGCATCCGCCAGAGCCCGCCACTCGAAGCCACGGACCACCTCGGTGTGATCCATCGGCTCTGGGTCGTCACCGATCCGCAGGTGATCACCACCGTGATCGGCGCCATGGGCGACAAACCCGTCTTCATCGCCGACGGCCACCACCGCTACGAAACGGCACTAAAATACAAGGAAGAACAGCAGGCCACCGACGACGAAGCCCCCGCAAATTTCTGTTTGATGATGCTCGTCGGTATGACCGATCCGGGCCTGCTCATCCTTCCGACGCACCGGTTGCTGAGCAACGTCCCGGCAAATAGCAGCGAGGAGTTGCAGCACAAGCTCACGGAATACTTCGAGATCGTCGAGCACAGCACATCGGCCCAGGATTGCTGGGAGTCCATCTCCATCGACGGCAATCAGAACGTGCTCGGCTTCGGCACCGTCGCCGACAACACGTGGTTCGTCGCTCGGCTGAAGGACACAGCGATCATGGACGAGCTCGCGCCGCAGCAGTCGCCGGAGTGGCGTGGCCTCGGCGTGAGCATCCTGCACAAGCTCGTGCTCGAGAAGATCCTCGGCGGCAAGCCCAAGTGCCAGTATGTGCATCTGATGAAAGAAGTGACCGACGCCGTGCAGGCGAAGTCGTGTGCGATCGCCTGCCTCGTGCCGCCGGCGACGATGAACGACGTCGAGTTGATCGCGGGGAATCTGGAAAAGATGCCACCGAAGTCGACGTACTTCTATCCGAAGCTGCTCACGGGCATGGTCTTCAATTCGCTGAAGAAGGATTGACGGGAATGAGTGTGCTTCTCTCGGCACGGGAACTTGCGAAAAGCTATGGGCCGCGACCGCTGTTCCACGGCTTGTCGTTCGACCTGCGCGTCGGCGAGAAGATCGGGCTGATCGGCCCGAACGGCGCGGGCAAGTCCACACTCCTCAAGCTGCTGGCGGATCAGGAAGTGCCCGACACTGGCGAGCGCACCAGCCGTCGCGGAGCGCGGATCGGCTATGTGCCGCAGGAGGATGCGTTTCCCAACGGACACACCGCCGAGCAGGCGATCACGGCGGCACTCGCTGGCGAGGCCCTCGAAGATTACGAGAAGTCCACGCGAGCCGCGATCTCGCTGACGCAAGCTGGATTCGAGGATCACGAGCAACTCGCGTCGTCGCTCTCCGGCGGCTGGCGGAAGCGGTTGGCCATCGCCCGGGCCCTTGCGCTCGAACCCGATTTCCTGCTCCTCGACGAACCGACCAACCACCTCGATCTGCCCGGCGTCGTCTGGCTCGAGAAGCTGCTGCGGGCGGCGCCGTTTGGCTATCTTGCAGACACGCACGATCGCGCGTTCCTCCGCACGATCGCCGACGAGGTCATGGAGATCAGCCGCGTCTACCCAGATGGCTATTTCCGTGCTGCAGGCGGCTTCGACAACTTCGCGGAGACGAAAGACCTCTTCCTCGAAGCTCAGGACCGCAAGCGCGAGAGCGTGGCCAATCAGGTGCGCCGCGAGAGCGACTGGCTCGGCCGCAAGGAAAGTGCGCAGCGGAAGAAGAGTCGCTCGCGGATCGAAGCCGCCGCCGACCGCCGGGCTGAACTTGCTGAACTGACGCACCGGACCGCGACTGCCAACGCTGCCGGGATCGACTTCGCTGGCAGCGGTCGCCAGACTCGCAAGCTGCTCACGGCCGCAGGTATTGGCAAATCGCTCGGCGGCAAAACCCTCTTCGCGAACCTCGATGTCATGCTCGCTCCCGGCAGCAAGTTCGGCCTGCTCGGCATCAACGGCAGCGGCAAAAGCACCATCCTCAAAATCCTCACTGGGCTCATGGAGCCCGACACCGGCAGTGTCACGCGGGCTGACTCGCTCACGATCGAAACCTTCGAGCAGGGCCGCGCGTCACTGAATCCCAACGACACGCTCCGCCGGGCTCTGTCACCGAACTCGGATGAAGTGCTCTATCGCGGTCAGTCGATGCACGTCGGCGGTTGGGCCAACCGATTCCTCTTCCGTGCCGAGCAACTTGACGTGCAGTTAAGCGCCCTCTCAGGCGGCGAACAGGCCCGCATCCGCATCGCACAACTCATGCTGCGGCCCGCCGATGTGCTGCTGCTCGATGAGCCCACCAACGATCTCGATATCCCCGCGCTCGAAGTACTGGAGGACAGCCTGGCGGAATTCCCCGGTGCGGTGGTGATCGTCAGCCACGACCGCGAACTGATGGACCGGCTCTGCACGGAGTACGTCGGCCTCGACGGCAGTGGCGGCGCAGGGCACTACGGCAGCGTCGATCAATGGCTGCGGGCTCTCGATCGTGCGAAGCCCGAGCCGCTGAAGCCCACGACGAAAAGTACACCTGGCGCAGCGAAAGCCTCGAAAGGTCTGAATTTCAAGGAGCGCCAGGAATACGACGGAATCGAAGCCGCGATCCATGCGGCCGAGGAAGCGGTGCTCGCCAGACAGGACGAGGTGGAAGCCGCAGCCACCGCCGGGCACGCCGCACTCGCCCAGGCGTGTGCGGATCTGGAAACGGCCCAGCATCTGGTGGAAAAGCTGTTTCTTCGCTGGCAGGAGTTGGAAGCCAGAAGTCAGTGACTTTACTTCAACACGCGGACCTTGATCGCTTTAAGTTCGAGCGGCAGCGCGTGGTCCTGGAACCCGATCGAGCCGGTCTTCGGGCGATCGGCGAGCTTGCCCTTGCTCAGATCGACTTCGTTCACCACTTCGCCGTTCAGCGAAACAGTGAGTTTGTCTCCCTTCACGTTCACAAGCATTTTGTTCCACTCGCCAGCGGGTTTGGACATCTGCTTCTTCGGCGGGATGCCGGGGATCACGCCGCCGCTCGTGTGGTCGGTGAGCTTGGCGACGGAATCGTGCTTGTCATAGATCTGCACTTCGATGCCCTTGTTGACGGGGTTCGTGACATCGCCGACGTGGAAGTAGAAACCGCTGTTCCCTTTGGGTTCGCACTTGTATTCAAATTCGCACTCGAAGTCGGTGTACTCGGAGCCCTTGCTCCAGAGGTAGGCGTGAAAGCGGCTCCAGCCTTTCTCCCCCTCCCGCGGCGTGAGGTTGAAGACGCCGTCCTTCAGCACCCAGTTGCCCTTCGTGATCCAGTGGTCATCGACCTTGCTGCCGACGAGATCGACCCACTTCTCATCCGCGGCCGCTGCGATACCACTCATCATCAGTGCCGCACCCAATGCCCGAATCATGTCTGCTCTCCGGTGTGATGTTGAAAATCCGCTGCGTCAACTTACCGGAATTCACCAGCAATGCAGTAGAATCTGCCCATGGCCGCCGACTTCGATCTTCAGCAGCAGTTACTCGATCTGCCAGGCGACCTTCCGACCCGCGTGACCACCGCGGTCGATCTTCTGCTCGCAGCCGCCGAACGGCATCGCGTCAGTGATGCCCACTTCGAGCCTTCGCCCGCCGCCCTCAATGTTCGCTTCCGTGTCGATGGCGTCCTGCAGCACGCCGCGTCTCTGCCGGCCGCGATGAATGCCAATGTCGTGGCCCGGCTGAAGGTGCTCGCTGAACTGCTGACCTATCGCCTCGACGTCCCGCAGGAAGGCAGCGTCCGTCGCGAGGGAACCAAACCCACGCTGAGAGTCAGCACGTTTCCCACCATCGATGGCGAGAAAGTCGTCGTGCGATTCTTCGCGGCCAATGAGGAACTCACGACGCTCGATCAACTGGGCTTCACGCACGAGCACCAGAGTATACTCGAACGCATCCTCCGCGAGCAGACCGGCGCCATTCTGCTCACCGGCCCCAGCGGCAGCGGCAAGACCACGACGGCGTATGCGTGCTTGCAGGAGATCGTCGCATCGGCACCCGGTCGCAACATTGTCAGTATTGAAGACCCCGTTGAGCGACGCTTGTCGGGCGTGAGTCAGTCGCAGGTGAAGCCCGGCAGTGAATTCGATTTCGCCCGCGGCCTGCGAAGCATTCTCCGACAAGACCCCGAGGTGCTGCTGGTCGGCGAGATCCGCGATCGCCAGACCGCTGCCATCGCCAGCGAGGCATCGCTCACGGGCCATCTGGTGCTCAGCACGCTGCACGCCGGCTCGTGCTGCGGTGCGATCAGCCGCCTGCTCGACATGGGCGTCGAGCCCTACCTGCTGACCAGTGGGCTGCGGGCGATCGTGAATCAGCGATTGATCCGCCAACTGTGCAAGGCCTGTGCTGCTGCGAATCCGCAGTGCCGCGACTGCGTCGGCACGGGCTATCGCGGCCGGCTCCTGATCGCGGAGCTCCTCGAACCGGACGCGGCACTGAAGAACGCCATCCTGTCGCGTGCTGACGACAGTGCGCTCGAAGCCGCCGCGGGGAAGCGTCTGACGCTGCGTGCTGCCGCGATGGCGGCTGTCGCTGCCGGACGGACCACTGATGCTGAAATTGGCCGCGTACTGGGTGCGACTCGATAGACTTTGAGTGTCTGATGTCCAGGAGCCCGGAATGTCGCCCGACGACGTGACCGCGTTGAACGAGCAGATCGCGGCCATGACGCGGTCCGGCCTGCCACTCGACACAGGGCTCGAGCTTCTCGCCGCCGACATGGGCCGCGGGAACCTGAAGCGCGTCACCACGAAGCTGGTCGGCGATTTGCCTTCCGGCATACCACTGGATGCCGCGTTCGAGCGGCAGGGCCGGCAGCTACCCAGGTATTATTCCGCTCTTGTCGCTGCCGGCATCCGCACGGGTCGGCTCCCCGAAGTGCTCGCGACGCTCTCGCAATACTCGATCACAATGTCGCAATTGCGCTCCACCATCGTCACGGCGATGATCTACCCCGCGATCGTGCTCGTCTTCAGTTTTGCGTTGATGGGCTTCATGAGCTTTTACATTCTACCGCAGTTCAACGCAGTCTACAAAGAGTTTGGCCTGAACTTGCCCTGGATTACACAGGCGGCGTTTGCCGTGGCCGAGCATCCGCTGATCGTGGGCATTGTGCTGTTGGCGTTGTTGCTTCCCGTCGTGGTTCTGTTGATTGCGTCGCGATTGTGGCCGGGTGCACGGCGGGTTAGTGCGCGGATTCTCTATCGACTGCCGCTGATCGGCACGCTGGTCCGCTCCGCGCGACTGGCTTCGTTCGCCGAACTCCTGGCCATCCTCGTCGAGTATGAAGTGCCGATGCCGGAAGCCTTCCGCACCGCGGGGTTGGCCTGCCCCGATCCGATCATGGCGAGCCGGGCTGTCCTCGTCGCCGAGGATCTGGAACAGGGTTCCACCCTCGCGGGCTCATTGACTGGCCGTGGCCTCGTGCCGGCTTGGATGGCATGGATGACCGGGCAAGGCGCACGGCACGGCAAGCTCGACGATGCTCTGCGGCAAGTTGCCAACGTCTACCGCCGGCAGGTGGACAGTCGCGTCGCCATCCTCCGCAGTATCCTGCCATCGTTCATCATAATTCTTGTCGCTTGCGCCCTCATGGTCGTGTTCATTCTGAGCGTGTTTGCTCCTCTGTACCAACTGCTGGAGGGGCTTTCCTTATAATGCGCTGGTTCCTCCTTCAGCTTCTGATCCGCTTCGCAATCGTGCTGCTGCATGTGATATCGCTCGCAGCCTGTGCGACGTTCTTAGCGATGCTCAATGCGAAAGGCAGCGTCAACGGCATCGCGATCTTCTGGATCTTCGTCCTGCAGTGCTTGGCCGAAGGCTGGGCGGTCTGTGCCTATCTGCGCTACCGCAACGGACGCCGCGAGGAAGTGCATCAACTGATCCGCGCCAGTGTGTCATCGCGGGTTCCGCTCGAACCTGCGCTGCATCAGTATTTGCAGGAGAGACAATCCGACTCAGTGACGTGGTTTCTGCAGCTTTTCTTCGCGGTCCTCATCACACCGCTGGTCCCCTGCGCCCTCTTCATCTGGGGCTGGCTGCATCTTCGGCGGTTCGACCGGCAGATGCGGCAGTTCGAGGCCGAGCTTTATGATGGCGTGCCGCTCGACGATGCCGTGCTGCGCCATCCAGCCGTGCTCAACAGCGAATCCCGGCTTGCAGTCCGCGTGGGAATGACGACCGGCAAACTCGAACTGGCTCTGGATCGCACCGATCACGAACCGACCGGCACCCCCTGGCTCGAAATTGTGCCGCGAATCTTCTACCCGCTCTTCGTGCTCTTTATCATCAGTAGCGTCTCGACCTTCTCGTTGCTGACTCTAATCCCAAAACTCTCCAGGATCTGCTCGGAGATGGACACCCCGCTGCCGCCAGTCACTCGCTGGCTCATTGAGTTCGGAAGTTTCTTCGATGTTTACAGTGCGATCATGAGTCTGGCGACATTCACGTTCATCGTCCTGCTGGTCGTCGCGACCATCAGCAGCACGCTCTGCTGGCATCTGCCGATTGTGGGCTATTTCTATCGTCGGGAGTATCGCGGCCGCACGCTGCGGATGCTCGGCCTGCTGCTCGAAGCCGAGGTTCCCGCTCCCGACGCTCTTGTGCTGCTCGCGGAGAGCGAGGAGCTTCCGTTCGTCGTGAGCGAGCGTCTTCTCGACGCCGCAGCCGATGCCGTGGCGGGTTCGCCGCTGACGGATGCGCTCCGCGATGTCGGGCTGCTGACGCGCTCCATGGTCCCGCTCGTGGAAGCCGGGCAGAAGGCGGGGACGCTGCCGTGGTCGCTACGGCAGTTTGGCGAATACGAATCGCGTTCGGCCCTCCGCCGCGCAACGCGGATCAGTCATTGCGTCGGGCCGCTGCTCCTGTTGGTGATCGGAGTGATCGTGGCGTTCACGTCACTGAGCATCTTCATGCCGTTCATCGCCATCTTGGAGAAACTGAGCGTACCATGACCCGCCGTGGAATCTCAGTACTGGAAATGTTTGTAGCCATGGCTGTCCTGACCGTGGCGGGGGGCATTGTCGCGCAGGTCGCTACCTGGACTCTGCGACAGCGAGCCAGCTACGACGACCGCCAGCGAGCGATGCGCACGATGGAAAACCTGCTCGAGACTGCGAGAGCCCTGCCGGTATCGGAGTTGAACGACGCCTGGGCGGCGCGTGTCGCACCCACCGCGGACATGCTCGCCCGCTGGCCGCAGTGCACGCTCGTCGCCACAGTCGCGACAGAAGGAACGCTCAAACGAGTCACGCTGACGATTTCACTCGACGGAAAGACCTCGCAATCCCTCACTGCGTGGTATGCAACATGACCACGCGCCGCGGCTTCACACTCCTCGAAATGCTCTGCGTGTTCGTCGCCCTGGCCGCGGCGATGACCATCAGCATTCTGCTCCTCACGTCACTCTTACGAGCGGGACAGATGGCCCGCACCACCGGTGAAACCCTCACATGGCGGGCGATCCTCTCCGAGCGGTTCCGCGAGGATGTCCACGCGACAGTCAAGACACACGAACACTGGAAACAGTTCGACAGCAGCCCGACCTGCGTGATTCTCGAACTCGCAGACGGCAGCACGGTCGTCTACGATTTTCATGACAAGCTTTTGCTGCGGCACAGTGCCACTGGCAAGCAGGTGCTGCGGCTCCCCGGTGCTCAGATCCCGGAGTTCATCGTCGAGCCCGGCCCGATCACGCTGCGGCTGAGCCAACCGCCGCGACCACCGTATGACATGACTATCGCCCGCGGAGCGCCGAAATGACTCGTCGCGGGATCGCTACTATCTGGGCCATTGTGGTCCTGGCTGTCGTGACGCTGATGACGGCAGCGATCACTGGGCAGATGATCGCCGCACGGCGGTCGCTGGAAGCGAGTCTGAATCGCACGCAGACCGTGCTGCTCGTGGAGGCCGCGGAACTGCACGCTCAGGCGATGTTGAAAGCATCGAAGGACTACACGGGCGAAACGAAGATGCTCTTGAAGAATGGCCGGGTGATCATCGCTGTGACGCCCGACGCGAAACCCGGTGTCTACCGCGTGGTCATCGAAGCGCGGTATCCCGTCGATCATCCTCGGGTCGCGGCCACGCGGAAGGAAACCGTGATCACGCAGCCTGCCGCACCGGCACGCGTTCGGGATCGCGAAGAGCCCGCAGACCCTCGCTGAGCGTGCGGATCGTCCG
>JBGSSZ010000013.1:0-1975 GCA_041736785.1 Limnoglobus sp. | reverse complement strand
CCGCGTCGGTCCGGTCCGCCGCGTTCGGCTTCGATCGATCGCCGTTGCCGGGCCAGCCGCCGCGAGGCCTGCTCCAGATAGCTTCGCGTGTCGTCGGGGCTCAGTGGAGTGAGCACAGCGTCATCTTCGAGCACCGGCAATGTCCCCGCTCCGGGTGCCATGGTCGTGGTCTTCGACGCCGTGGCGGTTTGGTCTGTGCTCCCCGGTTGCGGTTTGGGCGTCGCGCTGCTGGAGGCATCCCGCGGGCCAGTGTCGCTGGTGGTCTCGGACTGACTTGGAGAGGATCGTTCGCTGCGGCTTTCGTTCGGGCTGGGCGGATCGCTCTCATTCACCCGCGCCTGCATCCAGCGAATCTTGGCCACCTCGAGATTGTGCGATGCGTCGGCTTTCAAGACGGGATTGGTGGCGAGATCGCGGCTTGCGGCGAAACAGTCAATGGCCGCACGGATCGCAGTCATCTCCCCACGAGCGAGCCGGCAGAGGCCGAGGTTGTAGAGTGCCTTGGCACGCCGCTCCTGCGGGATCGCGGCATCGTCGAGCGTGCGCTCGAAGGCAAGCTCCGCCTCGCGGATGCGACCGAGCCGGACGTAGGCCAAGCCGCAGTGGTACGCGACGAGTCCCGGGTCGGTTGTGCGCTCGGCAGCAGCTTCGAAGAACCGCAGCGCAATCTCGTCCTCGCCGATCTCCATCGCAGCGACACCGCGATGCAGCGGTTCAACGTCAAGCGGCGGCGCGGCGGAAACCGCAAGCAAGGCCAGGGGCAGCAGAAGCACTTTCATGGGCTCACTGTCATCATAGAGCGGCTACGCCAGAAAGGGAAACCGAACCAAGCCTGCGAGAGTCCGCACGCCACCACGAGGTAGAAGAGGTGCGAGCGGTCGCGAGATTGCGGCAGGCGTTCGTCACTCACCTCCCGGCTTGTGTCGGATTGAATGGCGCGGTCGAGCGACTGCATGTCCGGCAGACCCGTGCGGGCGGGATAGTATTCGCCACGGCTTTCAGTCGCAATTGGTTGCGTCACACTCTCCCGCAGTCGCGTCAGGACCTGACCCAACGGCCCTTCGAGCGGTTCACCGTTTTTGAGGATGAACGCGTCGCGATCCGGATCGCCGATGCCTACGACCTGCACCGGTATCCCAGCGGCACGTGCGGCAGTCACGCCCTGTCGCCACTCGACGTCCTCAGCGGGATCATCGGCATCGGTGAAGAGCACAATCTCCTGGAAGCCGGGAAAGCGAGGATCGTGCTGGTCCACCGCGGCCTGGAGTGCGGCACCAATCCGCGTGCCTGACGCTGCATCGTCGCTCGCGGGACGGATCTCAGCAGGGGGTGCATAGGCGTTGATAGAATCGAGCTTCAGCAGCAGGTGATCGTAGTCGGTCGTGAGTGGTGCGATTGTCAGGGGCTGGGCCGCGAAGATCACGAGCCCGATGCGGTCGCCGCCGCGGAGTTTAGCACGGTTGACCAGATCCTTCGCGCCGTGGACTGCGGCCTGCCAACGTGTCGGGGCGTCGCGATCGAGGATGTCTTCGGCCCACATGCTGCGGCTCAGATCGAGCGTGATGATGATGTCGCGCCCGATCGCCACGCCGTGTTCGTCCAGCTTGCCCCAGCGTGGTCCCGCCAGCGCAACGCACAAAACCACCAACACGAGTGCAAAGAGCAATCGCTTCCAGATCGTCGCGGGACGGAAGCTGATCACATGATTCCGCAGTTGAGCAAGGTCGCCGAGTGACTGCCAGCGGCGTGCAGTCCGACGAGCTGCTGCGACGTAGAGGGGCCGTGCAACAAGCGGCAGCAGTACCAGCAGCAGCAGCAGAGGCCGGGCGAAGGGCAGGGGTTCACTCATGGCAGCGTCCGCCACACCGTGAGTTCGAGGAGCGTGAGCAGGCACCAGATCGCAAGAGCCACGACACCGAAGAGTAGAGCGTGATTGTGATAGCGGCGGTATTGAAAGCTCTTGATCGGGGCCCGC
>JBGSSZ010000654.1:0-6692 GCA_041736785.1 Limnoglobus sp. | reverse complement strand
GGGGAGACCGCCGACCGGTGGCGGGATGAGCAGCGGATCGCTACCGAGGGGTGCGGGCGAGCCGAGTCGCGCACCGCTGCCGCCGCGATTGAACAGGCCGCCGTCGCCGAAGAACGGTCGCTTGCAGCAATTGCGGCATCCGGTCGAGACCCCGATGACGCAGGCAATGAAGATGGTGAAAAGTATCCGTCGCATGGCATTTCCTCCGGCGGAGACAGACTCCCCCGCGCTGCGATTCTAGTTCGCAATGCAAATGCCCACGTGACCCATTGGCCGAATCGATGCCGGGATTCGGGCCAAAGATAGAAGCTGTAGCGATTGCGCAGGATGGTCCGGGCCGATGCACGCTGATCGTGCCAGTTTCAGTTCAGTTTCCCGCGCCGGGGCGCGTTCGCGCGGTTCAATTGGTTATGAACCAGAACTACCTCATCACGCAGATCGTCGGACGCTCCGACACGCTGCTCTACTTCTGGCTCGTGCTCGTGATTGTCGGCATCGCGGTCCTGGCGATGGCGGCTCGGCCGAACCAGCACGGTGCCCTCGCCCGGCTGCTGTTCTTCGGGTTCGCGTTCTTCGCCATCACGCACCTGATGTGCATGCAGTGGATTCTCAAACAGTGGGATGCTGCCGTCACGGCTTTGCAAAAAATCGATAGCTGGAAGCTCGGCAATTCCGAAGCGAAAGCTGACATGCTCACCGTACTCAACGTCCCGGCGTTTGAGTGGGTGCTGCCGTTTCATGTCGCGTTTGACGCGTTCGTGCTGGGCGGGCTGTGGTGGCTCTCGCGCAAATGCACCCGAACCGAGGTGAAGTGAGTAGCGGCTTCGGAATTGCCTGCGTAGCATGAAGGTTGCCCGACTCATCCTTACGGAGACCATCATGATCAGCCGCCGAGACACATTCCGCCTGACCGCTGCTGCGATTTTGGCGCCGAGTTTTGCCCGGGCTGCCGAGCCTGTTGCCGGGTTCACGCTGCCGAAGCTGCCGTACGCGTTCGACGCGCTCGAGCCGAACATCGACGCCCAGACGATGGAGATCCACCACGACAAGCACCATCAGGGGTACGTGAACAACCTGAATGCCGCGTTGAAGGACAACCCGGCGTGGCTGGCGAAGACGCCGACGGAAGTGATCGCGAATCTCGGCGAGGTACCGGAAGCGATTCGCATGGCAGTCCGCAACAACGGCGGCGGGCACTGGAATCACAGCTTTTTCTGGCAGATCATGGCCCCCGCGGGCAAGACCGGTGCCATGAGCGCCGATCTCAAGAGCGCCATCGACGCCAGCTTCGGCGACGTGGAGAAATTCAAAGCCGCGTTCAAGACCGCCGGCATGAAGCGCTTCGGCAGCGGTTGGGCCTGGCTCGTCAAAGGCAAAGACAAGCCCCTCGCCGTCCTCAGCAGCCCGAACCAGGACAATCCCATCATGGATGGTGCACCCGCGCCGATCCTCGGCGTCGATGTCTGGGAACACGCTTATTATCTCAAATACAAGAACCTGCGGAATGCCTATCTGGATGCATGGTGGAACACGATCAACTGGGACGCGGTCAGCGCCAACTTCGCTGCGAAATAGAAGAATGAAGAGAAGACAACCACAGAGGCACAGTGAGCACAGAGGAAGAATTGGAATAGAAAAACCCGGATTCTTAGTGCATTCGCGTGATCTCTGTGGATGTCCTATCCCTAGTTGCATTTGGTCTGGTTGTTTTTCTCTGTGACTCCTCTGTGATTCTCTGTGCCTCTGTGGTTATCCTTTTGTCAGTCGATTTCGATGCCGAAGGCTTTGCAGATGGCGTTGCCGGTGATCTTGCCGCGGAGCTTGACGATGTCGCCGTCGGCGGAGACTTTGAGGCTCTTCGAGAGGTCGTTGATGACACCTGAGAATTGGGGTTGGCTCGCGGCGAACAGGCCGATCAAGGTCATGCCCTTTTCGATCATCGTGCTGGCCGTGTTGCTGAAGGGCGTCGCGTGGGCTTTGCTGGTCATGCCCACGGCGGCTTCAAATGCCAGATCACGTGACACACGGGCCACGATCGAATAACTCACGATCTCACTGACCTGAGCACGGAGCAAGTCAGTGTCTTCAAAGAGTGGGTTTTCCCTGACGCTGCTGGCGATCTGTTTGCCGTCGAGCACCATGGCCTGATAGAAGGCCGCTTTGCCGTCGAGCTTGGCGGTCAGCGCGATCAGTTCCTTGCGGACCTGGGGCTTGGTGGCTTTGCTGTCATGCAACTTGATGGCATCGTGGATGAACTTGGTTTCCGTGGCGGCGATCAGAGTCTTCTCGTCAGCGAGTGTGATGAAGAATTCCGGGCCGTTTTTCGCTTTCAACTTCACGATGCGGACGCCATTTTCCTTGATGATGCTGAAGAGATCGCCGGCGTCACGAACGGCTTTCTCAGCGGCACCGATGAGCTTCTCGCCATTGAATGTGCCACGAACCACCACAAACGCCATGCCCGTGGGTTTCTCCTCGGGTTTCGGCTCCGACTCGGTCTTCTTCTCCGCGTCCTTGTCCTTCGGCTTCGGTGGCGTCGAGCACATCGAGATCGTCTCGATGTCTTTCCAGGGATCGACCCCGGCTTCCTCCAGCCACTTGGTCACGCCCGTTCCCTGCAAGCGCGTCTGAAATTCACTCTTCATAGTGCTCTGGAAGAGCGGCGACGTCGCAAGCCGCTTGACATTGACGTAGACAAGTTGCTCGCCCTCGGGAGGCAGCAGTGCATCCACATCGGCAGCCGAAAGCGAAGGAATCGCAACCACAAGCAGCAGCAGGGCACGGAACATGGTAGTTTTCCGGGAAGAACTGTACCCGGAAGTCTAACAGACTTTCAGCTTCTCATCAAGCTCTCAGGACGTGGGATGTGACACGACTGTGGGTAGGACGGGCGGCACGGGCGCGGCGGGCCACGACGGCGTGAGTGGCTCGACGGTGGCCGCTTCGGGGACTTGCAGCGGCAGGCGGCCCATCGGATCGCGGACGTACGGCTTCGGTTTCCAGCCGCAGCCGCTGATGAGCAGCATCAGACCCAGGCAGAGGCGCAGTTTCACACTTCTAAGATCGGATGCAGGGCCGAAGTCACTTTACTTTGTCTGCCAAAGCCGGATGAATCCATCGCGGCCACCACTCAGAAGTTGGTGTTTTTCGGGCAGGAACGTCACGGAATGTACAGTGCCCTTGTGCCGCATGAAGCGGTTGAGCAACGTGCCAGTCTCAGCGTTCCAGACCTTGACCGTGCCATCCTGCCCGGCAGTGGCGAGCACTTTGCCGCAGCAGGCGAACGCCACGCTGAGCACGCATTCGTCGTGGGCGGGGATCTCGCGGACCAGATCGCCCGTGCGGGCGTCCCAGATCATCACGGTTTTGTCCCAGCTTGCTGTGGCGACCCATGCACCGTCCGGCGAGAACGACACGCCGTAGACCGGGCCTTTATGTTTGGAGAAGCTAACGCGAGCCTTGCCGGTGGGGAGTTCCCAGAGCTTCGCCGTGGTGTTGGTGCTGGTGCTGACAACGCTCATGCCGAGCGGGTCGAAGGTGACGGCGCTGATGGTGCCGCCGTGCTTGAAGGACTGAGTCTCCTCGTCGTCGCCGATGGTCCAGACGCGGACGGTTCCGGCCCGGTCGCCGGTGACGACGCGCAACCCGCTGGGATCGAGTGCGGCGGAGCGCACCGAAGTCGGGTGCTTCATCGTCTGCTTGACCACGCCCGCGCCGCTGACATCCCAGATCTTGACCGTGCCGTCGTCACTGGCGGTGATCACGGTTTTGGCGTCGGCGGAGATGTCGACGGCCCAGATGGGAGCGTCGTGCGCGTTGGGCATGGAGAGCACACGGCCAGGAGGCTCAAGCGTCCACATTCCAAAGCTGCCGTCTTCGAGCCCGGCTACGATCGTGTTGCCATCTTTGGCTGCGGCAACCGACCAAACGCCTCCCGTCTCGGCGTTGATCACGGCAAGGGATTCGGGTCCCAAGGGCGCAACCGCGCTCGTCGGCAGCAGCAGATTGTTCTCCTGAACAACGGTCGGTACCTCGCGGACGACCTGCTCCGGCGGCACGAAGGTCATGCCGATCAGTGCTCCCACAAGCCCACCTGCGAGGAAGGGCAGACCCAGCACGAGAGCGGTCGTGAGCTTGGACCGGCGTCGGCTCCCGGCGATCCTCGACGCGGTGCGGGCAACCGTGCACTCGATCGGAGTCGCCGTGCTTGCGCAGGCTTCCGGCGACATGTGCGCTGCTAACTGTTTGGACAGCATCTCCGCCGAGGCGGTCCGACGATTGGGGTCTTTCTCCAGAAGTTCATCGATGATGTCTTCGAGCCAGAGCGGCACAGTGGCGTTCAGCCGCGTCAGTCGCGGGTGGGCTTCGTCGGCCACGCGGCGAAGCACGGCCATCGGTGTATTGCCGTCGAACGGCGGGCGGCCCGAAAGGGCTTCGTACATCACACTGCCGAGGCTGAACAGGTCGGCCCGGGCATCGACGTCATCGCCGCGGGCCTGCTCGGGTGCCATGTAGAGCGGTGTGCCCGCCACAAAGCCCGTCCGCGTCAGGCTCATATCCTCAGTGCTACGGGCCAGGCCGAAATCGGTGAGCTTGGCTTTGTTGGTGTTGGAGTCGATGAGGATATTGCCGGGCTTGATGTCGCGATGGATCAACCCGGCCGCATGGGCAGCGGTGAGCCCCTGCGCGGCCTGATACGCGATCATCATCAGGTCATCGACGGCGATTTTTCCTTCGCGGCGGATCCGCTGCTCCAGCGTCTCCCCGACCACCACCTGCATGACCAGAAAGGGCAGCCCGGAAGCTTCGTCTTCATCCACGCTGTAGATTGTGACAATGTTTTCGTGCGAGACAGCCGCGGCGGCACGGGCCTCGCGGCAGAAGCGGCTCCGGGCGATGTCGTTGCTCGCCAGCTGCGGATCCAGCACCTTGAGGGCCACATCGCGTGACAGGTCCGAGTCGTGGGCCTGCAGCACGATGCCCATGCCGCCGCGACCGAGTTCGCGGATCACTTCAAAGTGCCCCAGTCGGCCGATCTTGTCAGGATCGGTCGAGGGTTTGAGGAAGTCGAGCTTCGAGTTGTTTGGCTTTGCATCGGGCACTGCAAACGTGCTGGTCACACTGGCGTCGATGCCTTCGAGAGCTTTCCAATAGGCAGACTCGCGCGGGGGTTCGTCCTGATCGATGTGCTTGACCGCGCCGCTGATGTCGGCATCCCCTTCGGCGATGAGTTCGATCTTCGACTGGCAGTTGCTGCATTCGTCGAGGTGTCCGGTGAGATCGGCGAGCTTGGTGTCGGCGAGCTTGCCGCGAAGCAGCTTACGCAACTCATCTGCACTCGGGCACGTCACGGGTGTCGGGGAATGCACAGCCATCGCGATCTCACTTCCTGGGACAACGCATTATAACCGTAGCCGGCTTAAAGATTCTCGACTTCCGCTTCGAGCCGGGTGATCTCATCGCGCAGCCGCGAGATGACGCGGCTCTTTGCGACATAGACAGCACCGACCGACATCTTGAGTTCCTTGCCGACTTGGTCCGCACTGCGGTCATCCACTGCGGTGCCCCAGAACGCTTTCCAAGTGTTTGGTTGGAACTCATTCTTGACTCGTTCCATAGCCTGGGCGGAGAGCCGTCGCTGGTATTCGAGCTCCCACTGGCTGTCGCTGTCGTCGCCATTGCGGTCGGCGATGCTCTCGAGCCGTTCCTGATTGGCACTGTCGCCCACCGCCTTGGCCCGGTTGCGGCCGCTGTTCAGGAAGTTGTAGATCTTGTTCCGTGTGACGGTGTAGAGCCATCCGCGGAAGGTGCCCCGCCGGGGGTCGTATTCGAGCTTGCCGGCGTTGCGGGCCACAGACCGGAGCACTTCCTGCATCATGTCGGCGGCATCGGCGTCCTGCAGCCCGCGGTTGCGGGCGAAGCCGTAGACCACCGGGCCATACAGATGCAGAAACTCGCGCCACGAGTCGGCGTCGTCGCCGTCGCGGATGCGGGCCAGCAGGGTGGCTCGGGTCAGCGGTGGTTCGGCCATCAGTGGCCTGATCCTTGGAGAGGTACCGGTAAGCAACGCTCACCTTACGGATTCCCAGCACACGGTCAGGGATTCGTGAATTGACAATAATCTTAGGCATTGCTTCCCAAATGCCACTATCTCAGCCAGTCCAAAAGCGATTCTGGGGCTCGGTACGATCTCCACGGGATCAAAGAGTTCCCACAACAACGGAGGAACGATCAATCACAGTTTGCAGAACAAGTACTCTGTCAACTTGACTCTCCCACCGTCAGTGCGAGGATCGCGAAGTTTTTGCGGGCGTCGGTCCAGGTCTGATTGCTGAGGTAGCCGCAGACGGCGAGCCAGTCGACGAGTTCGGAGAGGTCGTACTTGTAGGAATTCTCGGTCTGCAGCGATTCGCCGGCACGGAACTCAAACAATGCATCGCCGATGCGGACCTCCTGATCGCGGAGGCTCTCCAGATGCATTTCGATGCGGGAAAGCTTGCTGTTGTAGAACGCGCGATGGCGGAATCCGTCGAGGTCGAAATCACCATCGAGTTCGCGGTTGATCCGTGCGAGGATATTCAGGTTGAATTCGGCGGTCACGCCGCGGGCGTCGTTGTACGCGGCTTCGAGGATGGCGGGGTCCTTGCGGAGGTCGGCTCCGAGGATGAGCCCGCCGCCGGGACCGACGAGCC
>JBGSSZ010000651.1:0-2583 GCA_041736785.1 Limnoglobus sp. | reverse complement strand
ATGAGCCTGCTCGGCGACGCGATCAGCCACGCCGTGCTGCCTGGACTGGCGTTGGCGTTCCTCGCCACTGGCAGCTTGAGCGGCGGCGGCATGGTCGTGGGCGCGATGATGCTTGGCATGCTCACCGCGTTCCTCACGCAGAGCATCCACAAGGTCGCCAACGTGCCCGAAGATGCCAGCATGGGCGTCGTCTTCACATCGCTGTTCGCGATCGGTGTGATCCTCATCACGCGCGTCGCCAGTCAGGCCGATCTCGATCCCGGCTGCGTGCTCTACGGGCTGATTGAGTTTGTCTCACTCGACACTGTGAAGCTGTTCAACTTGGAAGTTCCGCGAGCCGCACTGACGCTGGGCCCGACGCTGCTGATCACAGTGCTCTTTGTGACTGTCTTGTGGAAGGAATTGAAGATCGTCTCCTTCGACCCGGCCCTGGCGGCAGCGATGGGCTTCCGCGTCGCGGTCGTCCACTATCTGCTGATGGCGATGGTGGCCGGCGTGACCGTGGCCAGCTTCGAAGCGGTGGGCTCAATCCTGGTCATCGCCATGCTGATCGTGCCCGCGGCGGCAGGGCACCTGCTCTCGGATCGGTTGATCGGCATGATGGCGTGGGCCAGCGGTATCGCGGTGCTCTCCAGTATCCTCGGTTACTATGGAGCCGAGGCCCTCAACACCAGCATCGCGGGAATGATGGCCGTCGCCGCGGGGGGGCTCTTCACGCTCGCGGTCTTCTTCGCACCGCGGCACGGTGTGATCGCACAGATGCTCCGCCGGCTGTCTCTGGCCCTACGGATCACCCGCGAGGATATTCTCGGTGAGATGTTCCGTGCCGCGGAATCAGGAGCAATGCGACCATCGCAAGCTGTGAATTGGACTCGCACATTGGCCCATTGGCAGTTGCGGCGGAGCGGGATGCTCGTGCGACAGGGTGGAACGGATCAACTCACTCCGACAGGGGACGAGGCAGGACGCGAGCTGGTCCGGGCACATCGCCTGTGGGAGACTTACTTGCAGACCGAGTTGGAATTGCCGGCAGACCACGTCCACGATGCGGCTCATCGCGTCGAACACTTCACCGGGCCGGAACTTCGCGAGCGGCTCGCCGATGAATTGGCGCACCCTGAACGCGACCCGCACGGGAAACCCATTCCCGGCAAGACTCTTTAGCGCGGGAGCGGCGTCGTCTGCACGTTGCGAGAGCGGGCGCTGATGGCCTTGGGCACTACGTCTTCGGTGAGATTGTCGAGTTCACCACGAACGATGTGCACATCGCGGGGTGCATCGATGCCGACCTTCACGCGGCCATTCTGCAACGCCACCACAGTGACGCGGATGTTGCCGTCGATGACGATCTCTTCACCAGCTTTGCGGGATAGAACAAGCATGACACCCTCCGTGGCAAATAAATTGAGAATTCTCGGGCGAATAACTCAAGCTGCAAAGCCCGTTCCAAGACGTAATTTTGTTGAAGGTGTCATTTTCAAGCTTTTTTGCAGCATGACGGAGCAGTTGCGCACAATTTTTCCCAGAGTCAAGAATTGCATTGCCAGAGCTCAAACCACGTTTTGTACATTTTCGGAGGCAAGTGTTCAGACTCTGGACAGGTGCTGGAGTTGATGGTCGACGAACAACGCCGCAATGGCTTGCGGCGTTGAGGTGAGAACGAAGGTTATTGGAACCGCACTCAGACCGTCAGTCCGAAGCGGGCACCGAACTCGGCGAAATCGGTGGAGCCATCGATGGTGCCGTCGTTGTTGAAGTCGAAGGCACTCATTCCGACACCGGGGCTGGTCCCAAAGACGCCTCCGAACTGGGCGAAGTCCGTCGTGCCATCGACAGTGCCGTCACCGTTGATGTCGCCAAAGAGCCGGCGGATCTGCTGAGCGGGGACAGCCGGATTACTGGCATAGTTGCCAGCACTCGGAATCCGAAGCTGCCAACGGCCATCGGACAGCGAGCCGAACTGAATGCTGCTGCCGGGGAAACTCGGCGACCCATTGGCATTCGAGAACGTCAGCAGCACGCTGGTCGGGCTCAACTGAGCCACTGTGATGAGCCCGTTGGCTCCCGTGGCACCGGTCTGCACGATGGTGGTGGCAGGGCCGCTTTCGGGGCGATTCAGTTGGATCGCACCGAGCCCGGTCAGATCGCCGGCGTTCACCGTACCGGCGAAATTCACCGTGATCGACGTGATCCGCGAGCGCTGAGCACTGCCATCGTTGATGGTGAAGCTCGCCACGTTGGGCACAGCCGTCGCGACGCGGGTAAGGACGACGTCGTTGTTGTCGGTGCCGCCGACGTAGCTGATCGTATAGTCCTGCCCGCCGACGCTGATGGTGTCGCCTTCATTCGGCAGGTTGGCGAAGGTGCCGATCACCGCATCGGTACTGTCGTTGTCAATGATGGTGAACTTGCTGCCGCCGGCGACCGGATTCGGTGCGGTGAGCGCGAGTGTCGCTCCCGTAATATCGACTGAGCCCGTCACAGCGAGCCGGTCGCCCAGAATGCTGCCGAGGATGTCGGCCTGCACCGTGCCAGTGACGGCGAGATTTCCGGTGTTCAGCGTGCCGGCTCCGCCAACACTGC
>JBGSSZ010000649.1:0-2870 GCA_041736785.1 Limnoglobus sp. | reverse complement strand
GCACGAGGTGCGGCTTGATCCAGACCGCCAGGCCCCAGAGCAGCCCTTCGAGGCAGCCGCTGCGAAAGACGCGATGATCGGCTTGGAAGCGCCGCACACGTAGACAGACCGCGGCAAGTGCGGGCACGCCCATCCACACATCACGCTGGCCGTGGATCAGTTCGCTGGCGCACGGATACCACACCGCGATCGCAGCGATCGACCACCAGCGACTCGTGAGCGATGCACCCGATCGTCGGGCCAGGCGATCCGCGGCGAGGACCACCAGTGTGAAGAGAATCAGATCGAGCACGCGCAGGGCGACGAAGCTCTTCCCGGCCACGGCACGGAATGCGGTCAGCAGCCAGACGTAGCCGGGGAGATTGGTGTCGAAGACATCGCGGTAGTGGACGCCGCCGGCGAGGAGATTGCGGGCTGCGACATCATAGAGTGTGATGTCGGCCCAGACCGGCATGCGAAGAAACAGCGGCACCCCTGCGACGAGTGCCACGACGGTGATCAATTGAGCGAGCCGAAGCATCGATGTTCTGCTTTTCACGAGCCGGAAGCGTCAGCGACGGGTGCAGGATTTCACTCTTCAGAACTATACCCGTCGCTGACGCTTCCGGCTCGTGGAGCTCACCGCGCCTGGCCGTTTTTCGGGTCGACGACCAGGTTCAGCTTCTCATGCTCCTTCATGTGGAAGAAATAACCGATCATCATTTCCTGGTGCGTCTGCAGGCCGTTCCGCACAGTCTTCTTCGGATCAGGATTGAACGGATTGAACGTCGAGTTGTCGTAGTGGGCGATGCATTCGAGCTTGGTGCCCTTCGGGAAATGCCTCGTGCCGGGCTTCCAACGATAGGGCTGCTGCCAGGAAAAGTTGTAGTTGCCCACGACGAGCAGAGTTTCGCTTTTGCCGTCGGGAGTGTGGGCATTGAAGGTCATGTCCTTGCCGCGGACGTGCATGTGCGAGAAGAGCGCCGCACCGACGCAATCTTCCTCCAGCGTGCGGCTGGCCACCACTTTGTGAGCCGGATCGCCTGGTGTGATCGCGAATCGCCGATTGGTGATCTGCATGCAGTGGAAGCTCTTCTGCACCGGCTTGCGCGGGAAGCGGAAGCCGACGCTCACCTTGCACTTCTCCGGTCGGCCCGTGCTCACAAAGTGCATCTCCAGTCCGAGAATCGAGCCTTTGGGGATGCGATAGGCGACATCGTCGTCGAGGATCATCGGCTCGCCATTCGGGACTTGACCGGTGATGAAGTTCGATTCCTTGAAGCCGTCGAGTACGCCGCCGTGGGCCATGTTGCAGTGGTGCAAGGACCGCGGATTGCTCGGTAGAATCTGCACGGAGTTCACCCAGGTCTCTTCGAGGAAGATGTGCGGCAGGGCGGCGAACTGATACTTGATGTCGCCGGTCGCGGGGAGATCGATGGTCAGGGTTTCGATGATCAGGTCGGGTTCGCCGATCAGCCACGGGCTTGCCTGTCGGACGGGGGCCGCGGGCTCTTTGGTTTCATCACCACGCGGTGCGCCGCTGCGTACCCAGTCGGCGATGATCGTGCGCTCGTCCGCCGTCAGGCCGCGGCGATTGGTAAACGGCCCGAACTCGTGGCTCGCAAACCACGGCGGCATCCGCTGATCCCGCACCGCTTCCGCCACGCTCTCCGCCCGGCTCGCCGCCTGATGAAAGCTCGTCAGCGAAAACGGCCCCATCCCGCCCGTCTTGTGGCACTCCCAGCAGTGCTTCGCCAGAATCGGTGCGACATGCTCAGCGTAGGTCACCTTCTTCGGCTCGCGTACATGCGGAAACGTAATCGGGCAGCCGTCGACGATCGACTCACTCACGGTCACCGGTTTGCCCGCCAGTACGGCGTCGATCGCGTCTTTCAGTTCCGTCGAGGTCGGCTTCTCGCGATTGCCATTCAGGCGATACTGATCGTCGATGCGGCCGCGGTAGACGAGCTTCCGCGCACCATCGAGCACGGCGACCTCTGGCGTGCGCTTCACGCCCAGAGATTTTGCCGCCGCACCGTCGAAGTCCTTCACAAACGGAAACGCAATGTTGTGCTGAACAGCTTGCGTGGCGATCGCGACAATCGAATCGTCCTCGGCAGCGTTCACCGCCACAAACTGCACGCCCTTCGCCGCGTAGTCGTTGTGCATCGCCTGCAGCGTGGGGAGCGAACGGGCCGCGACGGGGCAGGTCGTGTTGATCCACGCGAGCACGATCGCTTTCGGTTTGCCGAAGTCGTCGAGCGTTCGCGGCAGTGCACGGATATCGGTGAGCGTGAGCATCGGCGCGACCTCGCCGATCTTCAGCGGCTCTGCGTGGAGCGTGGTCAGAGAGAGAAGAAGGATTCCCAAAACGCGCATGACAGCATCCGTTGCGACAGGGCCATCTTATCAGGTTCACCCTTCGAGGCGCTCGCGGAGGATGTCGCGGGTGGATTCCAAGGTGCGGCGCAGGTCGTCGGCAAGGTTGGGGACGGCGAGGCGGGACTCCACGCTTTGGAGGCGTTGGGCGAGGGTGCCCTCTTCGCGGTCCTCGGTGCGGGCATTGGTCAGGAGACGCTCCACGGTGAGGCGGGAGTGCAGGAGTTGCAGGAAAAGCCACGAGACATGGGCGAGGGTTTCGTGCAGGGCGGTATTGTCAGGCACGGTGTGCACGGTTTGCCGGCACCGGGCGGTGAAGTCACGGTAGCGCTGGGTGTCCGGAGGCGGCAGCGCGGACAGGAGGGTTGCGATGCGCGCCGCATAACCGGAAACCGGGGCGTCCTTCCGGGACGTGGCATCCACCCAGCGGCGGAAGCGCGGGAGGTTGGCGAGGGTGAAGAGATAGCCCGCTTCCAGTCCCGCCCCGAGCAGCCAGAAGCCGGGATTGAGGG
>JBGSSZ010000628.1:0-2233 GCA_041736785.1 Limnoglobus sp. | reverse complement strand
CGGGTTGCCAGCACTTCATGCTCGGCCGCGGCGTGATGGCGGACCCGGCACTGGCCCGCCGCGTGGCGATGGAGCTTGGCCTGCTGCAGACTCAGCCCGTGCCGCCGAACGACTGGCCGACACTGCTGCTGCAACTGCAGGAGTGGTCGCATTACTACGGCCGCTCGGCTCCCCATCGCAATATCGCCCGCATGAAACAATGGCTGCATCAAGCCGCGGCTCATGGCGACTTCGCGGGCTTCGACAGGATCAAGCGTGCTCGCGATCCGGCCGAGCTTTTGGAAATTCTCAGCCAGTGCCATGCCGCAACAGTCAGCCCGCGCCCGACGCGGCGCTATGCCGGTTGATGTCCGTGCAGGTTCTCGGCGAGCCAGAGGATTCTCAGACTGAGGTCACCGGCGATCTGGGACGCGAGCCGGCGATACCTTGCCTCCGGGTCGGCAGCGCAGGCGTCCGAAAACTCCTGCGGATGCACCCCCTCCGCGAGCAGCACCTTGAGCAATTCCTGACGCTGCTTGAAGTCGTATTCCTTCCAGCGGAGGACGCCGCGGCGGGCCAGAGCCCGCAGCAGGTCCGCGGGATAGTCCGGCTCGAGCGGTCGCTGCAGTCGCTCCAATGCCATGGTGGCGAGCACGGCGAAGCCGTTGCCGCGGGCCTGGATCAGATCGTCGAGCCGGGCCAGATAGCGCGAGGGTACCGTCAGCATCGGCTCGGTCGCCGCGAGCATCTCGCCCCGCGTCACGGCACTGTAATTCGCCCACGTGTTCGCCACCAACTGCACAAACCCCTCCGGAAGCCCGCTGCGCTTGATCGCAAGCTGCTCCTGGCTCCAGCGGTCGCCTTCCTCGATGCGGTCGAAGAAGTAGCTGTTGTTGAGTTCGAGGTGCCGCAACTGGTGCAGTTCGGCGGCGAGGTAGACCATCAGCGGTGCAGGCTGATCCCAGGCGGCCCAGTCGTGGGCACAGGTGATCAGGCCGAGCCAGTCGAGGTCGCCGTCGATGCCCAGACAGCGCTTCGCCTGCTTGAGATCATGCTCGATGAACGAGAAGCGTCCGGCCTTGCCCGCGGCATTGATGCGCAGCCGCGTGAAAGTCAGGACGCTCTCTCCACGGCCGGCGATGAGATCCTCATAGGGTTCGTTCAGCGCGGCCGGAGCGTCGGCTTCGAGCTCGCGGCGGTAGAGTTCCAGAGCCGCCCCGCCAAGCTGTGACTGCTTCAGTGCGAGTGCCAGCCAGTGATGCCGCGTGCGGCTGTCGTCCAGGTCCGGCTCGAGCGTCAGCAGCCAGTAGAGCCGCAGCGGGAGATCGACCCGCTCCGATGCCCGTGCCTGCTGTGCAAGTCCGGCATACGCCGATGCCAGATTCCCTTCGACCGCGAGCGTCCAGAGTTTCTCCACCTCGTCGGGCGGAAGGTCCTGCTGCGGCGTCCACGCGGGCAACTCCGACGCGGGCTCATCAGCAAACGGATCGTCAGGGCGAAACCACGACGCCTGCATCTGGCACGATTCAAACGCATCGCGAATCTTCTGAAACTGCTCCGGGGCCCGCTCGGGTTTGAAGCGACGGATCAGCCGCGTGTAGGCCCGGCGAATCGTGTCGTCGTCGGCACCGCGCTCGACGCCAAGCAACGCAAACGGATCCTCCGGCCAGTTGTGAACATCGTCGGGAAGCTCCGCACTCATGGCAGCTTCCCTTCCATACGGGCCTGCTGAATGCCACCCGAAGCGATCCACTGCAGGTACTTCGGAGGCATCAGCGGTGTCGGGACCCCGGCATACTTTTTGATCTCGTAGTCAATACAGGCTTGGATTTCAGCCTTTGTGAGAGTGGGCTGGACAGGATGGATCGACGGCGTCCGATAGCTTGGTGGCAACACAGTCGGTTTTTTGTCCTGCAGGGAGATGCAGCCACGGAGCAGCATCATGCTCACAAAAATGATCCAACAGATCGTTCCCCAACTGAGGCCGGATCCCGATTCCTTTTTGTTCTGTATCTCCCTATGCATTTGCATCTGCCGCGCTGCGGCCCGCTCGGCTCGCTTCATCTCCTTCACACTCAGCCGCTCGACTTCGTCGTCCGGAATGCCATCGATCGTGAACTTGGCATACGGGCGATCGAGTTGCTGGAAGAGCAGCGGATCGAGTCGGGCCAGTCCGGGGTCGTCGGTTTTCAACTGCCGGGCCGCGAGGTGCCAGCCGATGTCGTTGCCCTGTTCGCCGAGCCAGTCGGCCCGC
>JBGSSZ010000599.1:0-6418 GCA_041736785.1 Limnoglobus sp. | reverse complement strand
TTTTGCCCCCGGCATCAAGGGCGGCCAACACCCGTTGTCGAAGATCGTCCGAGATCGCTTTCATCGCAGCCCCTCCTGAGCTGGAATGAATCTTAGCAAGAGCTGACATAAACGCTACATGGAAATCAGAAATGCTCTAGTCGGGTAACTCTCAATTCGACGAAGATGCTCTGCTGCCAGGTGTTCCGCGACGAAGAGATGACAGCCAACAGCAAGTCTGGACTACCCTTTTAAGCTTCACCGCACCGCGGCGTAGGCGTAGACGGTGGTGAAGAAAACAAACAAGACGCTCAGTGTGTGGTACCCGAGTTTCAGCCACCACGCTGTGAGGTGCGGTTTCACGTCGAGGACGGCCTGCAGGCTGAGTCGCACGCCCCAGAAGATCGCTCCGTAGATGCAGAATGCCCGCGAGAGGCGGGAGCCTGTTGCAAGGTCGTCGGCGCAGGCGAGGCTGATCGTGCCGAGGGTGATGATGCCGAGGACGACGTAGCCACCATAGGTCCAGTAGAGTTGGCGGTGCAGCGTCGGCAACACGGCGAGGTCACGCTTCCAATTCAGCCGCATGGGCACCAGGCTCGACGCCACGAGGACCGAGAGCTGCAACCCACCGGCAAGTCGAAGGAGGTCGGCGAGATCCATAGCACTCCTGTGGTACTAAATTCTGTCTTAAAAGAGAGGTGCGTTGGTGTTCAGCACGGTTAGGAAGGGGAGCACTATGCGTTCGATGAACGGCGGCGGGAACAGCAGATACGCGGGGGCGAGCACAACCAGGAGAGTGAACGCACGGCTTGCCAGGCCGTGACGCTCGACGAGCAGGCCGAGGCCCTGCAGCACGAAGTAGAGCGTGGGGCCTCCGTAGCCGCCGCGAGCGGGAACGGTGATGACCAATTCATGGACGAGGCCACTGGCAAGGAAGCCGACGGCGAGGCTGCGGCGCGGGCCAATCCGCTGGGCCAGCGGGCGGAAGACGAAGCGGTGCGTGAGATCGCGGAATGCCACGTTCCAGCGTTTCGCCCAGAACTCGGCCAGTGAGCGGGCGAGAATAGGCCAGTTCATTAGCGGTTTCGCGTCGAAGCCACGCCATCGCCAGAAGCAACTCAAGAGATGGAATGTGCCGAAATGCAGTACGAACGCTATGCCGACGAGACCGACCCAGCCGCGGATGATGGGCTCGTTCACGCGTGGCACGACGAACCAGAGCAAGCCGATGCCGAGCACCAGTTTCGCCGCGGCGAAGAGCCACTCGCCTCGTGACGGTGCTGGCACGGGCCGTGAGCCGATGAAAGCGTCGGCGTCGAGTCCGGGCCAGGCCAAGAGGTAAGCGAGTTGCCGGGAGACTGACGCCCGCACTGTGCACCGCGACCAGGTCAGCAGCTTGCATGCCGCGAAGATCGCAACAGCGAGCAACCACATGACAATCCACGGCTCCAGCATGAGCCATGAACCGGGAAATTGTGTCGGAGTTAACGGTTTCCACACTGTGACTATTCACCCTGCCGTCGCGGCGACGACGGACCTGATCCGTGAACGTCCCGTGAACGTCCCCTTTTCTTTGCTCCCTTTTCTTTGCTACAAACACTTGCTGCAACTTTGTGCCATTCGGGATATTCACATTTATCTTGACATCCTCGTCACGGTTTTTACTTTGGCCAGATGCCCCGCACAGCGTTCGGCGACCCGGCTCGGCCTCCAATCCAGTCTCCGCCCCCGCGGCCGTCCGCGGAAGGAGGAGCCGAAATAAATGTGAATGTCCCCTTTTCTGCGCCCATTCACGATCCTGGGATGCTGCGGACCGGTTAATTCGAAGACTTCGGGAAGAATAGGAGTAAGAAATGGACGCGATGATGAAGATCAACTGTGACTTTGACGCGGGTCGGATAACCGGCAACGATGCAGCATGCAAAGTGCTCGCGAACTTAGAAACGAAAAACATCGAGCAATTGGAACAACTATCGGAGGAGCTTCGAGATGAGCTGTCTCGGTTCATCGATGGATATTGCCCTGGAGCGAGGTCAACCAGCCAACGGTACCCTTCAGCGGACCAAGTAGAGCTCGCCAAGACATGGTTAGAAAGGACCGCCAAAATGTAGTAATTATGCCCTAAACGAAGTATATTCTGATACGCGGGCCACTTTTATAGCAACAAGACCGAAGTGAACAGGAGAGACTTATGGAAGAAAAAGGTGGAAGAAAAAGGGGTCGGGTTGATTTTCATATTGGTGCAAGTACACTGCTCGCATGCCGAGACGCTTACGCTGCAACGATGCCGGCTTTGTCTTTCACGTGCTGAACCGGGCCGTGGGTCGGTCGACGATTTTCGACACGGACGGCGACTACGCTGCGTTCGAGACGGTGCTGGCGGACGCCGTCCAGCACGTTCCCATGCGGCTGATCAGCTATGTGGTCATGCCCAACCATTGGCACCTGGTGGTGTGGCCGCGGGCGTCGGGCGACCTGAGCGCGTGGATGCAGTGGCTGACGGGCACTCACGTCCGCCGCTGGCATGCGCACCGGCACAGCACCGGGACCGGTCCGGTCTACCAGGGACGGTTCAAGTCCTTTCCGGTGCAAGCGGACGAGCACTTCTACACGGTGTGCCGTTATGTGGAGCGAAATCCGCTGCGGGCCGGACTGGTGACACGCGTTGAGGACTGGCGATGGTCAAGCCTGTGTCACCGACAAAATCGCACCGCCGTGGCGTGGCTGTGCGACGGACCGCTGCCGTTCCCGGAGAACTGGGCTCAGATCGTTCACGAACCGCAGACGCGGGCAGAATACGAGTCGCTGCAGCGGTGCGTGGCCCGCGGCGCACCGTGGGGCGATGCGGGTTGGATCACGAAAACGGCAACGACGCTGGGCCTGCAGTCAGCCCTTCGCGACCGGGGGCGTCCGAAGCGTAACGATATATCAACCTGACCCCTTTTCTTTTCCTCGAGCGTAACCGGGAGGCTGCTGAGCGTTGGTGGTCTGAGCGAAACGGAGGCAAGCCTTGGCCGAAAAATGCCACTCATGCTGAACATCCCCGTGCCCTCAAAGATGGGGGTGATCCTCTCTGTATTGAACCGGGCTTCAACGGGCCGAATGCTCCCCACATGGTTCCGGGCCCAGATGGCCTAACCGACTTTCAACGTTGGGGACGGCTGGGTGGACGACCACCAAACCAATAAAAGGAGGTCAATCAAAACATGTTTGAGTGGCTCGAAGAAGAGATGGCCCGGATCAAGACCCGGAAGTTTCATCTTGTGGACGGTCCAGCACGCGCTGAACTTCGGCAAGCGGTGGAGTCGTGTGAATTTCCGCTTCCTCCGTCATACAAAGAGTTTGTGTTGCGGTTTGGCAACGCCCAGTTGTATCGGCGTTCCAGCTACTGGCTGGTTGAAGTTTATGCCGGCCCAAGAGAGGCCGAGAGCGAAGAACAAGAAGCTCTGATCCACTTTGGACGAACGCATACATCGCTTGCATACTTCAAGGAACCCTTGCTTGTCGAAGGCGGTGAATCTCCCGTTTTCGAGTGGCAGCATGGACAAAGTATTCAACAAACCGCTGACAGCTTTGTTGATTGGCTAAATGCCAAATGTGTTTCGGCACGCAAGCAGTACAAGAAGAAAGAATGGGAATCCATCGAAGCAGGTCCGACTCCCTTCACCGATCATGATCGCGCCGTCGTGGAGGCTCGGAAGCAGTTTAGATGGAGTGTTGTCGGCGTCGCTCCGAATGAAGATCTGCGTTTCGAGATTCACAATGGATCGACTGTGACACTGCCATACTTGTCGGTTGGCATCCGTGGTAAATTGCGCCCGCCAAAGACCGGGCCGCTGGAAGGCGGTGGTTATCTTCCGACGGCTTCGATCCATCCGGGCGAAACCAAATTGCTCGAATACGATTGTTACAAGCAATTCATTGCTCCCGAAGACACGGAAGTCTTTGAATTACCTGAACCGGGACCGGAAGACCGAGAGCAGTATTGGGAGTTCAAGTCGTCGGTCTGATCGCCTCGAGGAACTGTCCCCGACCGAATTGTGGTCGCAGTTGTAGCCGAATTGTCGCTGTAAGGATTTGGCATGCTCGGAAGCCTGATTCCCGAATTGTTGAGAATTCTGGAGCAGCCAGGCGTGACGGGATTTTGCATGCTCCTGCCACGTGAGGCTATTTTGCCGCAGGCGTCGCAGGGGTGTTCGGCAGTCGTGATTGATGGCGACGGCGGAGACGAAGTTGTAGCCGAGGGTCATCAGCAGATCGATGGTGTTGAGGTTTTTGTTGCAGCCGAAGCAGTGGGCGAGGTTGTTGCGCGGGTTCACGGTGGCCTGCATGTCGCCGCAGTGCGGGCAGAGGAAGACGAAGCGGCCGTCGCGGATTTTTGAGGGCGGGCCGTCGGCACCGAGCATGGCGATCACGACGCGCATGGGCAAGTCGTTGCGAATGCGACGCAGCAGGTCCTTGTTGATCATGTTGGACTCCGAGTTCAATAGTCGGTGAGGTCGGTGTCCTTTTGCCAGTGCGGCTGCATCAGGACGCGATTGACAATGTCGATGTCGATGGTGCGGCTGGCGGATCTCACCGCTTCGACGAGGCAGCCGACACTGAGGTTGCGGGCGCGGCGGAGCACGCCGTCGGCGGAGCGGACGATGAGGTCGACAGCGGGCGGCGTGATCGTGTTGTGGCCGAGCCCGACTCGATCGAGTTCGCGCAGCAGGAAGTCGCGCATCGCGTCGGGGTTCATGCGCTTCGTGATGACGGAGTAAGTCACACGACTCTTGATGTCCGCATTGACGCCGAGGTCGAGATTGGCGAGCAGATTCGGGCGGCCGATGAGCACCAGATTGTGGTTCTTGGGGAAGTCTTCGAAGAGCAGGCGGAGCTTGCGGAGGTAAAAAGGTGCCCTGAATCTGCTTTTAACAAAAGCAGCCAACTCCGCATCAATTCCGCAAAGCCTGGAACTGTTCCCGATACTTTGCTCCGAGGGCGGGCTTGACCATGCTGATGTAGGCGATCATGCCTTCGAGCCAGGCGGTGAAGTTGGGGTGTTGTTCGCGGTTCTGGGCGTTGAGTCCCTGGGTGCGGGCACGGTGCAGGATCGCTCGGACGCGGCGGATCGTCGTCCGCGGCACGGCTGGCGTCGCATTGACCACGAGCCCGGTCACAGTCTGTCGGGCATGCTTGCGCTGAGCACGGGTCTTCTTTGCATTGAGCGTGAATCCCTCGTCCGCCGCGATGTGCCGGATGCGGGCGTGCAGATAGCCGAGCCTGGCACGGAGTTCGGTGCCACCGGAGACGGTCAGATCGTCAGCGTAGCGGGTGTAGTTCAGGTTCATTTTCGCGGCGAGCCCGGCCAGACGGCGGTCGAGGCGGCGGGCAATCTGATTCGAGAGAGCCGGGCTGGTGCAAGCACCCTGCGGCAGTCCGCGCGGCCCGGTGGCGACGAAATAGACCGTGCCGGCATAGGTCACCTTTTGACGCGGGCACTCGGTGCAGATGAGGGCGAGCAGCGTGGCGACGGAGCCGGAGTAGCCGAGCCGCCGAAACGCATGTCTGACTCGGCGGAAGCCGATGTTGGGAAAGAACGCTTCGAGGTCGACGTTGAGCACCACGTCCTGACCGCAATGCGGCAGCGCGTTGGTGACGGTGCTGCGGCCCGCGACGAAGCCGTGAGCAGCGGGCTCGGTCGGCTGGCTGGCGAGGATCGTCTGCAGGATCCACACCTGAGCCGCGGCGAGCGTCGTGTGCGGTGCACTGATGATGCGGGTGCCACCCGACTTCTTGGGCACCTCGAACTGCACGTAGTGGATCCGCGTTGCGACTTCGGTGTGGAACGCCAGCCAGCGCAGCTTCGGGATCGTCAGCCCGAGTGCAACAGCGAGATCCTGCGGCGTGTGCAGCACCGGCAAGCCCGTGGCGGTGAGCTTGTCGGCGTCGCTGGTCTGGTCATGCATCCGCGCCGAGACGCCGCGACCGACGAAGGCAATTGTGCTCGCCTTACGGGCGGCGACCGCTTCGGCTCGTTCTTTTCGCTTCGCGGCGGCTTCGGCTTTCTTCCGGACTTTCACCGCCGCACGGGCGTCGCGGTCCGCCTGCACCGCAGCCGCAGCCGTCTGCCCGGCACGAAGTTGAATGTGTTGAATTCGATCGGAGTACTTGAGCCACTCGTCGCCGACGGCGTGCATCTCCGCCAACTGCTCCGCGGTCGCGAAACCCTGGCTGACCATTCCGCGATCAATCAGCAGCGTTCGCGGATCGCTGACGGGCGGGATCTGATCGCGGCGACCGAACCACATCCAGCCCGTGGTCCGGCGCGCTTCTGCGGCACCAGCGAGGAGTTGATCGCGGTCGATGGGCAGGAAATCGCTGGGCGTCGCTGCGGGAGGCTTCGGCGGCAACGGTGCACGAGGAGACAGTGCTTGCGAGGGTGACGTCGACGGCT
>JBGSSZ010000591.1:0-11690 GCA_041736785.1 Limnoglobus sp. | reverse complement strand
AGCGTGTGGGCCGGTGCCGCTCACGACAACGACGGCGACCACGTGCTTGATTTCGCTCCAGCCGATGAGCCGCTCCCCGCCGGTACTTGGAGCCGCGAACTGAACTTCCTCGCAAATCTCAAAGCCGACGGCACGCTGACCGCCGATCTGCCCGCGGGCACCAAGCTGCGGCTGGCGATTCAATGGCGCGAGCCGCACGATCCCGTGATCCCGCTGAGCGAGGAACCGCTGGTTGGCTTCACGCTGCAACTCCTGCGGCAGTACGATCCCACAGGCAACACGACCGCGACCGACGAACTCACTGAAGTGGCGTCGAGCGAGGGTGCACCGATCCGGCTGATGAAGACCCCGGCTGCGGGCGTGTACGAGCAGACGCTTGACGTGACCGTGCCGAGTGCGGGCCGCTATGCCTTGCGGGTCGTGATGACGCCAACGCTTGCCAACCGCTTTGCTTCGGAAACTCGCCTGGGCGAGATCACGCCGAAGATTACTGTGAAGCCGATGAACGAGACGACTGACCGCGTGATCTTCCACACGTTCATGTCGAGCCACGCGGGCGTCGGCGTGCCGGGGGATGCGAATGGCTCGTTTACAGTGGGCCGCTGCGATGCCGCGGGGCACTCGCTGAGCATGCTCGGAGCCGGGCCGGGTCTGCAGCTTCGGGGCAAGCCCGATGTGCTGATCTTCGGCGACGGCGTCGGCGGCAGCGGCTCCGGCGTCAGTGCCGGTACCATCGCCGGCATGGCTGCGAGCTTTGCCGAATTGAACGTGCGGCCCGCACAGTTGATCGGCACTTCAGCGATTTTGCCCAACGGCATGCTTGTGCTGCCCGTGAATTGGATTGCCACGATGCCGGCGAAGCCGTGATGAGCGAGGCACGCCCACCCGTCGCGACGGGTGGGATTCACATCACCTGCCAGATCTCGCCGCGGCCACCAGTCATCAGATCGCCGCGGTAGCATCGGACGGTTTTGTCGGCAAAACCCAGATGCATTGCATCGAGATACTGCGGTTCATAGTCGCAGGCATATCGAAATCCCGCCGAAATCGCGACACTGGTGCGTGTGATGATCGTACCGCGTTTCATCCCGGCACCCGGTTGCTGACCCATCGTGCCATCCACCAGGATCGTCCCCGCGATCATCGACGCTCCGGTGTACGCTCCGCAGTTGCCGTGGACGAAAATGAGCCCGCGGCGCATCAGCAGACCCACTTCATCACCGGCGTTGCCTTGAACAACGATATGTCCTCCGTTCATGCCATGACGGCTGCCGCGATAGGCGGCACCGACTTGCGAGCCGGCTGAGCCTTGGACGATGATGATGCCGCCGGTGCTCTCGGCTCCGAGCCAGTCGCCAGTGTTGCCGTGGATGGTGAGCGAGCCGCCGGACAGGAATGCTCCCGCGTGGCAGCCGACTGGGCCGAACGAATAGATTGTCCCGCGCGTCATGCCGGCTCCCAGATTCTGCACCGCATCGCAGGTGTCGAGAACTAGGAGCATTGGGCCAGCCTTCGCTTCAACTGCGAATAACTCGCCGAGCGCAACAGATCGATTGCCGAAGCGTATTGACATGTGCGACGCTTCGAGCAGCGACAAGTTCTCCATCGTCTCGGGCAGCACACCGGAGAGGTCGATGGGGATCGTCGTGGGTTCGCGAAGCGTCAGTGTGAACATGGATTCAGTTTAGCCGCGACACGGAGCCCGCCTCGATCATGGGTCAAAGAGATTGTGCAGATGAATGTGGTGCGGCCCGAGCTTGCCGCCGTAGTTGCCGGCACTGATGCGGCTGACGCCCTCGATGCAGGCGGCCCGGATGCCGACTCGCGTCGCGTCTTCGACGGCCGCCAGCGTGAGGCCATCAATCACAATTTCGTAGCAGCAATTCACGCCCTCGGGCAACTCACTCGCGACGACGCCCCGCAGCGTGGGGCAGTACGCATCATTGGTGCTGGCTTTCAGCTTCGGATATTTGCTGCCGACTTTGGAGCCCGAGCGCACGATGCCGCCGGGGAAGGGCAGGATCACATCCTGGCATTGCTCGCGGATGGCCTTCACGGCAAGCTCGGCGGCCCGCAATGTCGTGGCTTGCGTCGCCCCCAGGATCAGGAAGTTCCCGCCAGCGACGCCCCTGACAGTGCCAAACACGTCCTCGCAGAGGAATTCGCCGTCCATTGTGGGAATGCGCCAGTAGCGTTTGTCCGCAAGCTTTTTGCTGATCTGCCAGCCGTCGCCGAAGTAGCGGAGTGCTCCGCCGACGCGGATGGTTTTCCCCTCCTCGCCGTCGAAGCCGTTGTAAACCGCGGTCGTGGCGCAGGTGAGCACGCAATTCGCAATGCGGTTGACGATTGCTTTCTCGAGCAATTCGCGGCTGAAGGCAAAGAAGAGCAGCGAAACGCCTGACCGACCGTCGGGTGTTTGCCTGATGCCCTTTTCGATCCCCGCCTCGGCGTCGCAACCGATCACGGAGCTTGCGTAGCCGGTCACTGCCTGTGCCGCGGTGCCAGCCCAGTCGGCTGTCGCGGCGGTGACGATCACCCGCGCCGCCCGCATGGGAAACGCCTCAGCGAAGGTGTCAGCAATCTCGACGCCGTTGATGTGCATGGCGGCCCCAAGCCCACCCGGAGCTACGGGTGGGCGTTCGATGGTTCACATCCCCGGCAGCGGTTCCGGTTGCTTTGTCGCGGGATTAAAAAACTCGACGTTGATCAGCTTCCACGAACCATCGGTTTGCTGACGGAATTGGGCTTTGACGTATTTCAGCACGGTGCCACCTGATGCTTCGCCTTTCGCCATGAAACCGATTGTTATTACGTCGGTGCTCTCATTGACGGAATAATCCTCGCGGCTGAGATCCCACACCTTGATTGTCGGCTGATATTGCTGGATGAGGTTCCAGGGAATTGGCCGCTTGATCGTGGCCTTCGAGCCAATGTGCTCGTCGAAACTGCGTTCGTCACCGGCTTGGGCCGCAGTCGCCATCGCGATCACCCGCCGAGTCGCTTCCTCGCGCGGACTCTCGATAAATGTATCAACGAGAAATAATGCCAAAAGAATCACGGCCGCAGCGAGGAAAATCAGGAACTTCTTCCGCGACTGGTACTTCGCCACGACACCGGCGGCAATGATCGTGGCAACGATCAGAAGCAGATACAGCGAGCGTGGCGGGTCGGCGAACATCATCGCATCTCGCAGCCGTAGACCGCGGAGCGGCCAAGCTGCTCCTCGATCCGCAGCAACTGGTTGTACTTGGCAATCCGATCGGTGCGGCTCGCGGAGCCGGTCTTGATCTGACCACAGTTCGTCGCCACCGCGAGGTCGGCAATCGTGGTGTCTTCGGTCTCGCCGCTGCGGTGGCTCATGATCGCAGTGAACTTGCTGCGTTTGGCCATTTCGACGGCTTCGAGCGTCTCCGTTAGCGTACCGATTTGATTCACTTTCACGAGGATGCTGTTGCCGCAGCCCTCGGTGATGCCGCGTTTCAGGCGTTCTGTGTTGGTGACGAAGAGGTCGTCGCCGACCAGTTGCACTTTGCCGCCGAGCTTGTCGGTGAGCTTTTTCCAGCCGGCCCAGTCGTCTTCGGCGAGGCCGTCCTCGATGCTGCGAATCGGATACTTGGCCGCGAGCTTCACCCAGAGATCGATCATTTCATCCGTGCTGATCACCTTGCCGGGGTCGCTCTTGAAGAAGCAATAACCTTCCTTGCCCTTGTGTTTGGCTTCCTCGTAAAGCTCCGTGCAGGCGGGGTCGAGAGCAAATGCCACCTGGGTCCCGAGCTTGTACCCGGCTTTCTCGATGGCCTGGCTGATGGTGGCAAGCGCTTCGTCGGCACTCGGCAGGCTCGGTGCGAAGCCGCCTTCGTCGCCAACGGCCGTGTTCAGGCCTTTGTCGTGCAGCACTTTCTTCAGCGAGTGGAAGCACTCCGCGCCCATACGCAGCCCCTCGCGGAACGACTCCGCGCCCACCGGCACGATCATGAACTCCTGGAAGTCCACCGTGCTGTCGGCGTGCTTGCCGCCGTTGAGCACGTTCATGAGCGGCACGGGGAGCATGGTCGCATTGGCACCGCCGACGTAGCGATAGAGCGGCAACCCGGCCGTCTTGGCGGCAGCGTGTGCCGTGGCCATGCTCACGCCGAGGATGGCGTTGGCTCCGAACTTTCCTTTGTTGGCCGTGCCGTCCGCGTCACGCATGGCCCGATCGACGCCAACCTGATCGAAGGGATCGAAACCCTTGAGCAGCGGCTCGATGTGCTTCCTGACGTTCTCGACTGCTTTGAGTGTGCCTTTGCCGAGGTATCGGGCTTTGTCGCCGTCGCGGAGTTCGACAGCTTCGTGTGCGCCGGTGCTGGCTCCGCTGGGCACCGCGGCGCGACCCATCACGCCGTTGCAGAGGAGCACATCGCATTCAACGGTCGGGTTGCCGCGACTGTCCAGCACTTCGCGGGCCATGACGGATTTGATTGCTACGCTCATCGGCGGCTCTCGGTGGTGATGCCGATGAAATACGGAACGGAGTGCGAAAAGAAAACGTCACGGCCGCGGGTGGTCCGGGATCGCCGCGGCTCTCGGGGGTGAGCCGTGCGATCAACCGGAAAAGCTCAACGCCAAGCGGAGCTTCGTCCATCCCGCGGACCGTGACCGTACCAAAGTGCTTCAGGAATGAAATCGACACGCCGCGACGGCAACTTGATCAGGAATGGCATCTTCGCCACAACGGGTGCCAGCGCAGTCGCTTCTGCATTCGGCAAAGTTTGCCCAGCCGCCTGTGGCCACAACTGTATTTTCAGTGGCACGCACAAATACCGCTCCAAATGTAAACGCGTTCTAGATTTGGTTCTCGCGTTCACAGGTGGGGCGTCGTCATGATGTGTGTCCTTGAAATTCTAGTGTGTATGGCGGGTTGCTGGTTGATGACCCGCAAGTTTGTAAGGCTGGGCAACGGTGAACTCCGCGCTCCGTCCACAACGTTTGCGGGTCTGATTCTTGTCCTGCAGCTGCCAATCGCACTGGGAGCCGGCTTGGCTATCGGCGGCGCCGAGGGGATCAAAGCCAGTCGGCTCGGGGAAGACGCGGGAGCGGCTCAGGCTCGCTTTGCCAAGAACTACTGGTGGCTCGATCTGGCTGTCTGCGGCTCCGCGGCGGCACTCGCCGGAATGGTGGTGCTCGTCGGATGGAAAGAAATCGTCTACATCCCGCCGCCGCCCGATGAGGCGATCGGCATCACCGATCTGCGGAACAAGCTCAACGAACTCGATCTGCCGTGGGAGGGCCCCGAAGCGATCCCCCGCGATCCGAACGAACCGCTGAGCGAAATGGTCATCCGCGAGTCCCGACGGAGCAGCTTGCGATCATGAAGGCAGAAGCCCGCGAGATCTTCTCGCAAATGGTCCGCGATTGCGGCAACGACATCGTGCGCATGCACGCAAGCTTCGAAATGTATCTCAATCAGTATCTCGTCGATTTCCCCGACGAAAAGCTGCTGCTGCTCGACGCGTTCAAGGTCGGCATCCCCGAGAAGATCATTCAGCACGCCGGGGAAAAGGACTACGCCAGCTATCTGGAGAAGCTCGGCCCGCGTTTCGCAGCCGCGGCGAACCGCATGGACGACGAATCCAACTGGGCCGTGGAGACTTGGGCGATCGCGCTCAACCGCACCGCGGACTACCATGCACCGCGGCCACCGGCGCGGATCTACCCCGAAGAACTGCTCCCCGTCGAGACACCCGAACTCCGCATCATCACCAGCGGCAGCATGGCGATCATCGTCATGCTCGGCGGTGCCATCGGCGGAGCCTTGGCGACCAGCCTGTTGCCGATCGCGTTCTACGCCATGGACCTCTCGGGTCACTTCACGGGCTCGGGTCAGTCCGGCGCGGCCAAAACCGTCAGCAGCGAGTGGGCGGAGATCATCTTCTTCGTGGTCGTCGCCCTCGCTGCTGCGGGGATCTGCGGTGCGGCTGCGCTCGGTGGCTGGCTGCTCGGCAAGGGAGCCGAGGCGCCCTGGGCCAGCTTCGGAGTCGCTTGTGGTACCGCGTGTACAATGGTGATCGTCGTCACCTTCACACCGCTGCCGCCATTCATACCGTTCCTGATCAAGCCGGTAATACTGTTCTGCATAGTGTTCGGCACGACTTACAAGTCCGCAGCCCGCGGCGGGAACTACTGAAACGAAACGAGGAGCGGCAACTACCGCTCCTCGCCAGTGAACACATCAGACAGGCTTATGCCTTTTCGCCGATCAGGTCCCAGCCCTTGCGGTATTCGACGGCGATGAACTTCTCGGCTTCGGGGCAGTCCTTGACCTTGCCCGCCTCGCCGTCCCACTCAAACGTCTTACCACTGCGGATGGCCACGTTGCCGAGGAGGAAGCTCTCGGTGAGATGGCTGGCGTAGTCGAAGTTTGAGAGAGCGACTTCTGGCTTGCCGGCCTTGATCGCCTCAATCCACTCGTTTTTCTGACCCTGGTCGCCTTTACCGTTGATCGGCAGCCGCTCGGGCGTCTTCATCTGCACGCCTTCGAAGTCCTTGGCTGGCCCGATGAACACCAGCGCGCCGTAGTCGTTCGGGCTGTAGATGAAGCCCTTGCTGCCGACGATGATGCTGCCGCTGTTGACGAGTTTCTGGTTGCGCCGCGGATCGGGGTCGATGGCGAGTGCCTTCTTGACCAGATCCTCCGGCGGCACCAGCTTCTTGCCGTCTTTCTGGCCTTCGTACCAGTGGAGCACGAGCGGCGGCATTTTGTCGCGCTTGCCGAAATGCAGTTGCACGTGAGCCGAGCTTGGGCAGGTTTCGTCGTTCACATCGCCCGCTTCGGCGCTGATCTTCCAGGGTGTTGTGAGCTTGCAGCCCATGAACGCCATGTTGGCGGTGTGGCAGGCCATGTCGCCGATGGCACCGGTGCCGAAGTCCCACCAGCCGCGCCATGCGAAGTTGTGGTACGCCGGCTTGCCATCGGGATAGACCGCGTAGGGCCGCTCAGGAGCGCAGGCGAGCCATTCATCCCAATGCACGTGCTTGGGCACATCGGCTTCCTTCGGACGCTTCATGATCTTCGGGGCCTGCGGCCAGATGGGGCGGTTGGTCCAGACATGGACTTCGCTGACGTCGCCGATGACGCCGTCCTGAACGGCTTCCACCGCACGGCGGAGACCGTTTTCCGCGGTGCCCTGGTTGCCCATCTGCGTGCAGACCTTGTTCTTCTTCGCTTCTTCCCGCATCAGCCGGGCTTCGAACACCGTGTGTGTGAGCGGCTTTTGGCAGTACACGTGCTTGCCCATCCGCATCGCCAGCACCGCGGCCAGGGCGTGTGAGTGGTCGGGCGTGCTCACCACCACCGCGTCGACGTTCTTCATGATGTCGTCGGCATAGAGCTTCCGCATGTCGTGGAAGACCTTTGCGTCTTTCCACTTCTTGATCTTGCTGTCGAGATTCTTGTCGTCGATGTCGCAGATGGCGACGACCTCGCCGAGGTTGCCGGCCTGATCGATGTCGGAGGAGCCTTTGCCGCCGATGCCGACGCCGGCGAAGCGGAGCTTGTCATTGGCCCCGACAACCTTGTCGACGCTGTACGCCGGGCCGGTGAAGAGGTAGCCAAGCGAGCCGGCTGCGGCGGCTTTGCCGAACGTCCGGCGGGATACTCGTGATGCCATGGGAGGGGAACTCCAAAAGTGGGTGCAGTAAATTAGGAAACCGGCAGTTCTTCCAGTCTACTCTCTACGTGGCCGGAAGCAATGGTGTTCAGTCGTGGTCAGGATCGAACACTGCGAGGTCGAGCAGGGTTACGCCAGTGTAGAGTTCGTTCAACGGAATCGACGCCGGTGCACTCGAGAGTTCGAGCACCGCGTCCAAACCGCTGTGCGTCTTCAGCGTCCACCCCTCGGGTCGAAGCACAAATTGATCGACGTGAGGGTGCATCTGCGAAATAAGAATGTACTCTTTCAAGCTGTCAATCGTCTGGTAGTTGCGGAACTTCGCACCACGGTCGTATCGCTCGGTGGATTTGGAGAGCACTTCGAAGATGATCTTGGGATTGAGCAGAATGTCGTCGTCTTCGAGTTGCGGTTCTTCGCAGAGGACAATGGTGTCGGGATAGGTGTAGAGCCCGGTCTTCGGGACGTGAACCCGCATGTCCGCCGCGAGTGCATAGCAGGGACCACCGCGAAATGCTTGGTACAGCAGGCCTGTCAAGTTTGAATTGATGCGCACATGAGCCGTGCTGGCCCCCGCCATGGCGAAGATCTGGCCATTGAAGTATTCGCTCTTGAACGGCGCGAGTCGCTCCCGGCGGATGTATTCCTCCGGTGAAATGAACGGCTTTGGCTGTGCGGACATGACGACATCATACCACAAAGCTCATATCTCATCCCCATGAAAACGCATCATCTGTGTGGCCTTGGCAACGCCATCGTCGACCTGATCGTCGAAGCCACTGACAGTGAGTTCGCCGCTCTCGGCTTCGAGCGCGGCACCATGCGGCTCGTCGACGCCGCCGAACAAGCCACGCTCCTCGAAGCGTTCGCTGCCAAAGACCCTCGCCTCGTCAGCGGCGGCAGCGTCGGCAACAGCACCATCGCCTTCGCACAACTCGGCGGGAAGGCCGGCTTCATCGGCATCGTCGGCGACGACCGCTACGGGCTGCACTACCAAAGCGAATTCCGTGAACTCGGCATCGCAATGGGGAACCCCATCATCGTCGAGCAGACCAGCGGCACCTGTGTCGCACTCATCACACCCGACGCTGAACGCACCATGCGGACCTGTCTTGGCGTCAACGGCCACCTCAGCGGGCAGCACGTGAAAACCGACGCGGACCTGATCCGCAACAGTGCCTGGCTCTTCATCGAAGGCTATCTTTTTGCCAACCCCGCCACGGGGCAGGAGGCGGTGCGGGAGGCCGTGAAGATCGCCCGGGAGAGCGGCACCAAAATCGCCGTCACCTGCTCCGAGGCGTTCATTGTGCAGGTCTTCGGCAAGGCACTTCACGACACGCTCAAGCATGCGGATCTCTTTTTCTGCAACGCCAGCGAGGCCAATGCTGTGGCGAACACGGCCGATGCCGGCGATGCGTTCAAGAATCTCAAAGACATCGTGCCGAATTGCGTGGTCACCGACGGGCCGAACGGCGCGTTCATTCGCTGGAAGGGAGCCGAGCATCATGTACCAGCTGTCTCCTGCGAGCCGAAGGATCTCACCGGTGCGGGCGATATGTTCGCGGGGGCGTTTCTGTATGGGGTGCTGCACGATGTCGATGTCGTCAAAGCCGCGCGCGGGGCCAACTTTCTGGCGATGAAAGTCATCACACAGATCGGTGCCAGGCTGCACAGCGGCACCAAAGAACTCTGGCACTCTCACACGGTCTAAGACCTTAACCAGCCCACTGCGTAAGCGAGGGCATATTTCTCATTGTCTTCGGCGACTCCCTTGCTGGCGTTGCGGACTGGTGAATCCATCATGGCACGGACCCGCACATTTCTCGCAGTTGAAATCAGCGACGCAATGCGCAAGAAGTTGCAGGCGCTGCAGACTGCTCTGGCCGCGGTCGGGGCGGATGTGAAGTGGGTCGAGCCCGGGGCGATGCACATCACGCTGCTCTTTCTCGGCGAACTCGACGACCGCGACCTGGCGGAGGTGTGCAAGCTCACCGCGAAAGCCGCGGGCGCGGTCGAGAGCTTCCGGCTCAGTCTGGCGGGGCTGGGTGCGTTTCCGAATCTGCGGAGGCCGAAAGTACTCTGGGCCGGCATTGATGAAGGTCAGTCGGAGATCCGCTCCCTGTTTGCGGCCATTGAAGAGCCGCTGGCTGAGATTGGCATCTATCGCAAAGAAGACCGCCCGTATACGCCGCACCTGACGCTCGGCCGCATCGCCGACGCCGCAGGTGGCGCACTGATCGTGGCCGAGTTGCCGAAGTATGAAGAGTGGACTGCCGGGCCGACCGCGATTGAAGAGGTGCAGATCATGTCGAGCGAAATGCGCCGCAGCGGCCCGGAATACGCCGTCATCGGTCGGGCACGATTGCGCTGATTCAATACGAGCCGGAAGCGTCAGCGACGGGTGCAGTTCTTGAAGAACCATCCCTGTCGCTGATGCTTCCGGCTCGTAGACGATTACCGATCCAAATCGTCTTCGTTGTCGTCGATCACTTCGTCGTCGGGGCCGTAGCGGTCCTCGTCGCGTGCGTAGCGGGCGCAAGCTGTACTCATACTGGTGAGCAAGCGGGCATACAGCACCAGCATCGCGATCGCCAGCACAAGCACTGCGATTCCCGTTCCGCAGGCGAGCAATCCCCCGGCCGCGGCACCACCGCGTCCGCCAGCAACCCCAGGGCCGGCGCCTGCACCGATGAGCATGAACGTCGTCACCATCATCAGAATTACACCCACAATCAGGCCGACCGCGATCTTAATGATCAGCATCGCATTGGCGGCCAGATCGCGACGGCGGATGTAGCGGGCGACTCGGGCCGTGAAGACGAGAAAGAGCACGCTTGCCGCAATCGACATCAAATTGCTGCCGAGATCGACGACGCGCTTGATACTCGGGTCGATGATGCCGCGGCCTCCGGCACTTTCGACAATGCCCAGCATCGCGACGAGGACAGTGATCAGTTCGAAGGCTACTGCAAGCATGATGAGTGTTTTCGCACCGTCGACCTCGGGAGGCACCGCGATACAGCGGATCTTGCCGATAATCATCAGCACGGCACCGATGAGATAGCAGACCCCCGCGGCGATCAGCATGACGGCCATCAGATTGAATGCGCCACCGCCCGGCGCCCCCGCAGCACCTGCTGCGACACCCGCCATCACACCGCCGAGCACGCCAATTACCACCGCCAGCACGATCAGCATCAGGCCGTAGTAGATCAGCTTGTAGGCCTTCGACAGGGTCTGGAATTCGTTGGTCATGGAATGCCATCCTCGCGTGGTGTGACAATCGCGACAGTCTAACGACTGCTTGCGATGAAGTTAAGCAAAATCGTTGTCATTTTCTCCAGAATCGTGGACGTCGTCGGGATGGCCTTGTTCCTCACGCCGGGCGTGCTGCAGACAGGCGGCCGCGAGCAACGAGAGCAACTGGGCATACTTCGCCACGGTGAGTATTGCCGTGCCGCAGAGCAGAATAATCCAACAACAACCCGTTGGCTCAGGGACATTGACGATCATTGAAAAACTGAGCACGACCAACGTGCCCATCACCAGACCCAGGATGAGCCGTCGCACGAGTACGGCGCTGGCGGACAAATCGCTGCGCTGGATGTAGAGCGCAAGCTGGTTGAGGAAAACAAGAAAGCAGCTCAGTCCCGCGAGATAAGTCACAACACCCACGAGATAGACGAGCCACTCATAACGCAATGGAATGAATCGGAGTCCAAACAGATTTTGGCAAATATCGGTGCTGAGCAGCATGGTGCTGAGCAACTGCCCAGCGATGGCGAACATGACGAGGATGGAAGCCCACTTGACGACCGAAGGCACGGCCAAGCAACGGATCATGCCGATCACCGTCGCGGCTTTGCCGCTCAAATAGAGTGCTCCGCAAAGGATGTGCAATGCGTGGTAAGCAGTGTTGCCGTTGTTGCCCATGACCAGCAGAATCGAGCCGCCAATCAGTGTCATGACAGAGAACGCCTCAAAGGTCATCCCCCAGAGGATCTGCCGCAGTGCTCGGGCGATGATCGCGAATTCGTTGTC
>JBGSSZ010000584.1:0-1929 GCA_041736785.1 Limnoglobus sp. | reverse complement strand
CGGTCGCGGGCCCCGTGGCGGCGGCGGAGGTGGCTACGGCGGTGGGGGTGGCGGCTACGGTGGCGGCGGCGACCGCTACTAACCAAAATCAGACGATCCGAACGCTGACCCCTTGCCCGTGTCAGCGCAATCGAGTCTAATAGCTGAAGCGGTCAGCCCGGTTCCCGGAGCATCTTGCCCCGAACCGGGCTCTCTCCATTTTCACTCTCAGGATGGCTCATGGCGAAGGAAGAAGCGATCGAAGTCGAAGGCAAGGTCACCGAGGCGCTGGCCAACACGCAGTTCCGCGTCCAGCTCGACATCGGTGGCGAAGTCATTGCCCACGTCGCCGGCAAAATGCGCAAGAACTTCATCCGCATCATCCCCGGCGACCGCGTCAAAGTGGAAATCAGCCCCTACGACCTCACCCGCGGCCGCATCACGTATCGAGCCCGTTAGCACTTGCGTCGTCGCGATTCATCAGTACACTACTGGCAATAGTTTCACCGAGGCTTGCCATGACGTACTTCACGAAACTCGCCTCTCCGCTCGGCACTCTCACCTTCACCTCCGATGGCGAACACCTGACAGGTCTGCATCTCGACGACGCCGCGACCAATGGTCTGCGTGAAGACGCCGCGGTGCTCAAGCCTGCGATCGATCAGATTCGGGCCTATCTCGCTGGCGAGTTGAAAACCTTTACCATCCCGCTCAAGCTCCACGGCACGGAGTTTCAGCAGAGCGTTTGGCAGCAGCTTCAGCGAATCGATTACGGCGCAACCGCGAGCTATCAGGATGTGGCGAAGCGAATCCGGAAACCGCTCGCGGTGCGGGCCGTCGGCACGGCCAATGGCAAAAACAGAATCGCGATCATCATACCCTGCCATCGCGTGATCAATGCCGACGGCAAACTCGGCGGCTACGGCGGCGGCCTCTGGCGCAAACAATGGCTGCTGGACTTGGAACGCCGCTAATCACTCGAAGAATTTTGCCACCAGTACCGCGAAACCGGGAAGGATGTCGGGGAGTGTCAGTTTTTGATTTGCATCGATCGTCTGCTGACGATCTTCATGACGAAAGACAGTGGCGGATTCTGTCTTCGGGTCCAGGACGACCACGGCGGTCACGCCGAGATCGAGATAGTTAATAACTTTTTCCAGAATGAGCACCCAGCGGTCGCTCGGCGAACGAACTTCAAACACCAATTCAGGCACGACTTCGATCACACCAACTGGAACGCGGTTTTTGGGCAGTCGGGAATAACTGATGTAACCGACGTCCATGCCGCGTGCTGTGTCTGGATTTCTCGTGATGCGAACGTGCGTATCGTTAATGAACACACGCCCCAGATTTTTTTTACGCAGATAATTTTTCAAATAGTCCGAGATATTACCACAAACGTTGCCATGAACTCCTCCCGGCATGGCATACTCCTGTATTTCGCCCCGGATCAGGTCCGCCGGCCGGTCGCCGTATTGTGCAAGGAATTGTTCGATCGTCAGCAACTTCGGCTGTGCCTTCTTTCGAGTCGGAAGCGTCGAGATGCTCATCCATCACTCTCCTTCGTAACTGCATCCTATCACAGCAGCAGTTTCATCACCACCCGTACCCTCGCGGGGTCTCGGCGCTTTCGGTTTCCTGATCGGGGATATGCGTGAACGAAATCCGCATCGGGGCATCCTTTGTGTGGCCGATGGTGCTGCCGAAATAGAGCGAGTTCGGGCCGAACAGCCGATTCGCATCATCCATCGCCTCCGAGACTTTCTGCGCCCGATGGTCGCGGTCGAAGAGCGACGGCGTGACCACCTTCGCCGGCGACAGATCGACGAACGTCACGGCCACTTTCAGGAGCGACCCCGGCGACCGCCGGTCCCAGAGATGAGCAGTCGCCTCCAGCAGGGCGGGCGAATCCTGGCAGGGCGGCAGATGCACCGCGCCGCTCCAGCTGCC
>JBGSSZ010000556.1:0-6219 GCA_041736785.1 Limnoglobus sp. | reverse complement strand
CGTGATGTCGGACGGGTTGGAGCCCGTGCCGATCGCTGTGCTGCCGGCGCCGAGGACGTGGGCGCGGGTGCCGTTGGAGCCGTTCGTCAGGGCACCAAGCTGCAGCATATCAATGCTGGAATTCGCAGCCGAAAGGTTGTTGCCATTGCTGCCGTTGATGGTGAAGTCGTTGGTATCGCCGATGGCGGAGTAGTCGACGTTGAGAGTCACGAGGGCCGGAGAGGCCGGGGCAGCGGTGACGAGGTCGTTGCGTCCGTTGGTCGCGCTGTTGCCGGAGAGAATCGTACTGACGAGGCTGAGGGTCGGCTGAGTAGTGGCCGTGACGAAGTTGAATGCAATGCCACCGCCGCCCGCGGCAGTGACGCCGCTGGTGGTTCCGGGAGTGAATGAGTAGTTGTCAGTGATGGTGCTGTTCTGGAAGGTCACGTTGCCGCCGACGCGGGCGAGCAGGACGCCGCCACCGCTGGCCTGAGCTTTGTTGCCCGAGATGGTGGTGTTGCGGATCAAAGCTGTGGAACCGCTGGTGCCGGCGAAGAGGAGGCCGCCTCCGCCGGCCACGACCGTGCTGCTGAAGGAGCGGTTGTTCGTGACGGCGCTGTTGGTGAGGATCAGAGACGAGACGACTGAGGAGGTGCTCGTGAAGCCGATGCCGCCGCCACTGGCGATGGCGGTGTTGCCGTCCACGGTGGTCGTGTCGATGCTGACGGCGGTCGTTGAGCCCGCGGAGAGGCCGCCGCCACTGCTGGTGGAGGTGTTATTGGCGATGGTGCTGCCCGTGATGGTCAGGACGCCGCCGGTGCCGAGCGCAATGCCGCCGCCCAGGCCGTTGGCGCTGTTGTCGGAGATGCTGGAATTGACGATGATCTGATTGCCGCTGCCGGCGAAGTTGATGCCTCCGCCTGCACCCGTCACGGTATTGTTGGTGATCGTACTGTTTGTGAGCGTGAGAATTCCGGTGCTGGAGACGCTGATGCCGCCGCCGCTGGCCGCACCGGAGACGCCGGAAATGTGCAGGTCCGTGAGGCTCACATCCTCGTTGCTGGTCGTGATCGCGCTCAAGCTGTTGCCGACGATCCGAATCCCTGAAACGAACATGGGAACATTGACAGCGGAAGCGTCCGCGATGGCCAGGATGGTGAAGGCTTTGGTTTCCGCGGCGTCCCGCTGCAGGGTGAGCTTGGACGAACCCGGACCGGTGATAGTGAGCGCGTCGGCGATGACGGGCAGCGCGGCAAGAAGATCGATCGTCTGAGCAGTGTTGAACGTGCTGCTGAAGGTGATGCTGTCGGCCGTGAGCGGGAAGGTATTGGCATCGACAATGGCCTGGCGGAGGGTCCCGGTATTGGCACCCGGAGCCGGGTTGAAGCCGCCATTGTCGCCGGGGTTGGTGACGACGTAGTTGTTCGAGAAGAAGGCGAGGATGGTGCCGATCTTGCTGGCCGCCACCGGCACGGCCAGGCTATCGAGGACAGCGCCGGCTTCGAGTGAGGCGGTGTAGACGCCGCCGGCATTGGTCCAGGCCCCGTTCGGAGGCGTGAACTGATACGTCGCGGCGAAGCCGCCGGGGATCGCCACGGCCGGCCCGTTGAACGTTGCCAGCACATTGAAGCCACTCGGCCCGGTCACGCGGACATCATTACTGCCGAGCGTGGCTGCGTCGATGCCGTAGTAATTGACCGTGAAGACGTAGGGATTCGTGGTGATGTCATCGAAAGTGACCGGTGCGAAGTTGGCCGGGCTGACGAATGCGACTTCGCTGGCTTGGCGCTCCGTGGAGCCGGCGTCGGCGTCCAGCGCCGGGCGGGCAAAGCCGCGCTGGTCGTTGCCGGAACCGGTGTCGTAGAGGTCGACTGCCGGGCTGGCGATCGAAGGAATCACCGTCGGCACGGTTCCGCCGTAAGAGCCGAGGACCGAAACCCGCGCATCGACGGGCGTGGCGGTCGTGCCGATCACGCTGTTGGTGTTCGTCGCCAGCGTGATGGAGTCGGCATTGCCGATGATGGAGTTGGTCGCGTTGATTGTGAGCGAGCCCGTCGTGGGGAGCGTGAGCGCCATGTCGGACCGGCCGTTGAGCGCGAAGTTGTTGGCGACGATCGAATTGTTGATGTCGATCGTGACGACCTGAGTGGTCGAGGCCTGATGCCGCCCGATGCCTCCGGCGCCTTCACCGTCTGTGGCCACGGTCGCGGCCAGGGCGGTGTTGTTGGTGATCGTCGAGTTGTTGAGCGTGAGGGTTCCGACAAAGCTACTGCTCAGCGAGATGCCGCCTCCGTTGACGCCGACGTTTCCGGTAATTGTGCTGTTGGTGACCGTGAGACTGTTGGAGCTGGAGAACAATCGGATGGCACCACCGCCGGTGTTGCTGCCGGAGCTGTTGCCGGAGAGCGTGCTGTCGATGATCGAGTGGGTCCCGGCGGTGAGGTAGAGAGTGCCGCCCGTACTCGTGGTGGAATTGCCGGAGAGATTGACGCGGTTGAGCGTGAGGCTGCCGGAGCTGCTGTTGGAGATGACGCCGCCGGCAAGCGAGTTGTTGAAGCCGGTGATGGTCATGTCGCGGAATTCGACTGTGTTGCCTCCGCCGCCGACGACGACGAATTTGATGCCGCTGACGCTCGGCGAGATAGTGAGCTTGTGGGCTCCTGGTCCTTCGAGTGTGAGGTTGTTTCCGGCGGTACCGCTGGTGGTGGGAAGTGCTGAATCGATGAAAATTGTATTCGTGCTGGAGGAGAAGCTAGCATCGAAAACGATGTTGTCATCTCCAACTGTGGTGTTCGCGTCGGTGATGGCCTGCCGCAGCGAGCCGGCTCCGCTATCGTCGGTGTTGAGGACCATGAACGTCGCCGGCGTGACGCGGTCCTCGAGGTCGGTCAGAGCCAGCCTTGCTTTCCAAGAGAATCGAGCGGGCAGTGGCTTCATTGCCGGACTCGCGTCTTTTGATTCGAACCAGCCGTAAGCACGCCCGCACAGTCGATTGATCAGACGCGACATCACAACATCTCCGGGAGGGTGTGGCGCGATGACCCGCCACGGGGAATGAGTCTGCCAGGCTCCCGAAACGAGAATTGATGTGTTCGGTAGCAGCAAATGGCTCGGACAGGTACTTCATCCCGCCCACTCTAATCTGTCGAGATTCCGAAGTCGAGAAATTATTTTCAATTTTATTTAAAACGTATTCTCTCTGGCTGAACGCGAAAAATGGTCGACTTCTCATGCGGCCGACATGCCATCCGGAGTCGCAACGTCGCTGCGTCTGCAAGAACACGAGGCGTATTACGCGGCCCTCCGATCCCGTACCCCACTGGTCGTGAGGAGAGTGCAGCAGTCCGTTTGACACCCAATCCAAGTCAGCAGATTATTGTTAAAAAGAACATTCCGGGCTTGCCAAAACTCATTGGCTCCAGTAGCTTTCGATTGGCTCGCACGGCATCGCCGTGGGATTGCCAAGCACACTTCTACATCCGGGGTTTGTTCGACCGTCACACGCTCGAACTGGCCGATTCAGGCTCGTTCCCGGCTCGCCGGTCATTGTCAATACCTACCTCCTCACAGCCCAGAGTGCCGTATGATCCGCAAAGGGTTCACGCTCGTGGAATTGCTCGTGGTCATCGCGATTATCGCGATCCTGATCGGCCTGCTTCTGCCGGCCGTGCAGAAAGTCCGCGAGGCGGCCAACAGGGCCAAATGCACCAACAATATGAAGCAACTCGGTATTGCTCTTCATCTCTACGCGAATCAGGAGAACGCTTTCCCGATGGGCTATCAGAACGTGGATGCAAGTCTGAATATCACCACCAACCATGCCATGTTTGTGTTCCTCTTCCCGTACATCGAGCAAGACGGAATCTACCGGAACTACAGTCTTTCGTACAGTTGGAATGCCGGCCCGAATCTCAATTTGATCACACATCAGCCCGCTTTGCTGCAGTGCCCGTCGAATCCGTTGCCCGGTCAAAAAGACGGTGGTCGAGGGATCAGCGATTACGGGCTCATGACGTCCTGCAGTCCGAGTGCCGGCACCATGCCGTTCACCTACTCAACTTTTGAGTCCTACGGTTTGCTCCGTCGCAATCATCGCACGAAGTTCGCGGAAGTCAGAGACGGCACCTCGCACACCGTCTTTCTCATCGAAGACGTTGGCCGGCCTACTCGGTATGTGGCCAATCGTCGGCGATCATCTGATTCGAGTCTTCTCGCAACTGGTGCCGCCTGGGCGGATCCTGCGAATACCATGTCGCTCGACGGTGCCCGGGAGGACGGCCTGAATCCTGGTAACAGTCAGGGCGGTACCTGTCCGATGAACTGCTCCAACAACAACGAAGTCTACAGCTTCCACAACAAAGGCGCCGTCTTCTCCTTCGCGGACGGCTCCGTGCGTTTCTGTGCCAACCGTTTGGAGATGGCCGTTTTGTCCAGCCTCATCACGAAAGCCGGCAACTCGATGGAAGCACAGTACATCGGCAAAGTCGACTGGTGAGTGAGAGTCCGGTTTCGCATTCAGACTTCGCTAGCAACAGGATCACCATCAATTCATTGTGAAGGATGGCTGTGCCGCTGTCGCGCGGTGGTCGATCCGGACAAGAGCCGCAGTCAGGTTTCTCAGCGTCGGCACAATCAAGTTTTGTTTGATGCCTCACAGCAGTTCAATTACTTTCACGTCAGCGTATTGCTTCAGACAACGGTTTGGCCGCGGTAGGAGTCGCAAGTGGCAGCACTGTTCGTGGTGGATGACCCTACGAGATGAGCGCTCTCCTGCGGGAATTCTGCGCAGCCAAGTTTCACGCCGCGGACGACGGCCCCGAGTTGGCCGGCAGCCCGTTCCTGGCCCGTCTATGTGAGTGGGCGATGGCGGGTTTTTGTCGCCGCCCAAGAAGCCGGGCTGCTGCCAGGCAATGCCGAGCAGACTCGTGCGGATTGGTCGTTGCCGCCCAGCGAGGAGATTATCGAGTCGGTTCGCTAGCATTTGTACCTGATTGCCACCGTTGACTGGCAGAACGGTGGTGGCCGTTTCGATTTCAACCGTTGACCATCTTGTCACCGTGTTCGCCACTTCGGAGCCTTCGATGCCACTTCGGACAGCGTGTCTCGAATCGCGAAATAAGACTCAATAAGCGGTTTTTAAGTCATGGCTAACTCGCGGGCACCGGAGCTACGCGCAACGCTGGCTCGAAGCCTTGACGATGCGTTTCAGGACGCCTTGGGCGTGATCGATCGCTGGTAGCATTTGCTCGATGACGTGACGGGGAATATCCGGCAGATTGTTCTCGACATCGGGTAATTCGAAACGGACAACACGGAGCAGTCTTTCAATAGACTTCACGGCTTAGCCGGGCTGAAAGATACGAACTTTTGCCCTGACAGTTTCCTTGACTCGCCTCCGACGCTCGTCTAGCGTCGCACTCGAATCGGCGTAGACGACGGCGATTGTCGCGTCGACAACCTTGCGATCCGCGCTATCCATGAGCGCGACTTTCCCAGCGGTAATCGCGTCGATATCACCGGTGTCGAGGGCAAGCTGGACGTGCTGAGGTGCCTCAAGTGCCAGCAACAGGCGGTTGACAGTGCGGGGCGAGCAACCAAGCCTTCTCGCGATCAGCGCTTTGGCTGCGTCCTTCTCGCCGAATTCAAGGTCGCGGGCGGGTATTCCTTACTCGATTTCGATCTGCCGGGCCACGCACCTGGCCTTCATGATGGGCGATAGCTGTCTCCGGTTGAGGTTGTCCGTGATGAAGAACAACTCCGCGGCAGCCGGATCGTCGGCGAGGTCGGAGCGGACAACGCAGTCCACCTCCTTCCATCCGAGTCAGCGGATCGGACGCATGAAGCGGCTCTTCAAGTGGGCTGTTTCCGAAGAACTGATTGACGAGACGGTCTTCCGCGGTTTGTCTGCCGTGGACGGACTCAAGCAAGGCCGAATGACGGCCCGGGAGACTGTCCAGGTGAAACCCGTTGAAGATGGGGTCGTCGACGCCACACTCGCTCACCTGTCGCGGCACGTGAGCGGCATGGTTCGCGTCCAGCGTTTTTCGGGTCTGCGGCCGGGCAAAGTTGGGCCTCGCTGCCAGGAGGTGTTGAAAGAATTGTGGCTCATCCTGGAAGAGCGTACTTGAGGCTTGACGATAAGAGGAGCATGCCGCTTCTGGAAGGTAACCACACCATCTCCAGAGCACGGCATGTCCTCAACACCACTCTATCGCGCGTTCGGCTTCCGGAGCTACCAAG
>JBGSSZ010000449.1:0-2881 GCA_041736785.1 Limnoglobus sp. | reverse complement strand
GCAGCGCGTCGGCCTGCGGCGGGTCGAAGTTCCCCAGCGTGCTGCCGGGGAAGAAGACGACCTTCCGCGCCGCGGGGATCTCCGGGAGTGCGAAGTTCTGCGTAAAGTCGGCGACCACAGGCTGGACCATGAGCGCGGGGTAATCGGCCGCGAGCTTCGCCGCGTTGACTTCCAGATGCTCGCCCGACACATCCATCGGCACGAACCCGGCAGGGCTTTTCAGTTGATCAAGCAGGAGACGCACCTTCACGGCGCTGCCGGCACCCGGCTCGATCAGCAGGACTCGCGGACCGCACTCCGCAGCAATCTCCGCAGCATGCTCACGCAGAATCCCCATCTCCACCCGAGTGGGATAGTATTCGTCGAGGTGCGTGATCTCATCGAAGAGCTTCGAGCCGACCGCGTCGTAAAAGTATTTCGACGGCAACCGCTTGGGCGTGCGGGCCAGGCCGGCGAGCACATCAGAACGGAATTCACTTTTGGCGGTCATGTCAGATCCTTGGCCAGACGGACGCCGGAGAACTGCCAGCGTGCCTCGGGTGGGAAGAAGTTCCGGTAGCTGGGGCGTATGTGCCCGCTGGGGGTGACGCACGAGCCGCCCCGCAGCACGATCTGGTTGCACATGAACTTGCCATTGTACTCGCCGAGTGCTCCATCCGCGGTGCGATAAGCAGGATAGGCGGTGTACGGGCTGGCGGTCCACTGCCAGACGTCGCCGAAGAAACTGTCACCCCCGGCTGTGGGATGGTAAAACTCCGACTCGAGAAAGTGCCCGGACACATGCCGTTCCCCGCAGGCCGTTTCCCACTCCGCCTCCGTGGGTAGCCGGGCTCCAGACCAGCGTGCAAACGCTTCGGCTTCGTAGTAGCTGAGATGGCAGACCGGTTCGGCCAGATCAAGCGGCTTTGCACCCCGCAAGGTGAAGATCGACTTCTCAACCCAGTACAGTGGAGCGGTCCAACCCTGCTCCTGCCGCGTGCGGAGGCCGTCGGAGAGCCAAAGTTCGGCACGGTAGTAGCCGCCGTCTTCGATAAACGCGAGATACTCACCGACTGTGCTTGCCCGCGAAGCAATCTGAAAGCTTTCGAGAAAGACGCGATGCCGCGGTGATTCGTTGTCGAACGCGAAGCCATTGCCATTGTGGCCGATCGAACCGACGCCCGCGGGATACTCCTGCCACATCAAGGGCGTCGGGCTCATCGCCCGCTTCGGTACCGGCTCGGAGGCATAGACCGGCTGCAACGGATTCAGCCCGAGTGCGTGTTTCAGGTCCGTGAGCAGAAGCTCCTGATGCTGCTGCTCGTGGTTCAGGCCGATTTCCACCAGCGTGGCGATCTTCGTGGGTTCTCGCTCAAGGAGAATTTGCATGCGCTCATCGATGGCCCGGCGGTAGGCATAAATCTCCTCAACCGTCGGCCGCGAGAGCAGCCCCCGTGCCGGTCGCGGCCAGCGCTCGCCAACGGCTTCGTAATACGAATTGAACAGTCGCCGGTATTCGGGGTGATATGGCACGAACCCTGACTCGTGCTCCGCCAACACGAACGTCTCAAAAAACCAGGTCGTGTGTGCGAGATGCCATTTCGGCGGGCTGCAATCGGGCATCGACTGCAACTGATAGTCCTCCGTCACGAGCGGCCGGCAGAGCCGCTCGGTGGTTTCGCGCACGGAGCGATAGTGAGTCGGTGTGATAGTGGGCATGTTTCACCCTTGTGCAAACCGCGGGCCATCTCAGGCATCATTGTCATAACACAATTCACAGCGACGCCCACTGTGCAGAGTGTGACGAACGGAGCGGATGGGATACAATTTGTTCACTTGCGCCCCAGCTCGTGCCGAGGCTCCGATCATGCTGCCGATCGTCGATACGCATCAGCATCTCTGGGATCTCACGAAGTTCACGCTGCCGTGGCTCAAGCCCGGCGACGCTCTTCATACTCAGCACACCACGAAGGAATACGCGGCTGCAACGGCGGGACTGAACATCGTCAAATCGGTCTACATGGAAGTGGGCATGGCCGCCGCGGACCGGCAGCGTGAAGTGGACTACGTCGTCGAAATCTGCAAGAGCGGGACCACGCCGATGTGTGCGGCTGTGGTCGGTGGCGACCTCGCCAGCGCGGGCTTCGAGCAGTACGCACGTCAACTCAAAGACAGCCCGCACGTGAAGGGCATCCGTCACATGCTGCATGTGGAAGGTGTGAAAGCCAGCGATGGGCTCAAGCCGGATTTTCTCAATAGTCTGCACCTGCTCGGCGAACTCGGGCTCAGCTTCGATCTCTGCATCCGGCCGCAGGAGATTGCAGATGCCACGAAAATTGTGACGGCCTGCCCGGGGACGCGGTTCATCCTCGATCACTGCGGCAACCCGCACCGCGACTTCACGACGGAGCAAACCCATCAGTGGCAGGCCGGTCTCGCCGCACTCGCGGCCCGCGACAATGTGGTCTGCAAAGTCAGCGGCATCCTCGCCAACGGCTTCCAACGCGGCGAGTGGACAGCCCAGGATCTGGCACCCTTCGTCAACGCGACGCTCGATACCTTCGGGCCGGATCGCGTGATGTTTGGCGGCGACTGGCCGGTCCTCACCGGCACCGCTTCGTACAGTGAATGGGTGAACGCCCTCAAGCAGATTGTCAGCAACCGCAGCGAGGACCAGCAGCGGAAACTGTTCCACGACAATGCGGTGAAGTTCTACGGTCTGGCGTAAGGAAGCACGATGCGAGCTATGGCAGGATTGCTGATGCTGGTGACGCTGGCGGTGGCAGCGCCGGTGCCGAAGCTGGAGCGACCCGATCCCCTCGGTAGCGGCTACATGGGCGTCTACTCCAAGACGTCCAACCCGCTGCAGATCGATCGCGTGGTCGCTGGCTCCCCGGCTGAC
>JBGSSZ010000433.1:0-19384 GCA_041736785.1 Limnoglobus sp. | reverse complement strand
GGGCGTGATCTGATCCGCGGCAACAAAGAGCGCCTCCTGCCGCGGCTTGCGTTTGCCCATCGCCATCGGGTGGGTCCTCGGAGGAAGACGAAGCGAAGACAAGAATAGCGCACCCGGAAGAAAACTTCAACAGGCTGTTAGGGCTGTAGCCAGGAGGCGGCCCGGTTCCAAACATTTGGAAGTTTGGGGCGTAACTGCCATTGCCACGACCATGGATACACTTGAAACTAGGACAGGTCGTATCCGAGGGACAGCCCAAACCAGGCATGGTCTCAAACGTCAAGCCGTGGACTTTGTAGAGATTGTCGAACTCCATATAAGGCATCACGGTTATGAACCAAGATTCACTACGACTGTTGTTGTGAATTTGCAAATTTGGCAGCCTGTTGTTATTTACTGCCGCGTAATTGTGCCCTGCCAACACCAATTGCTTCATCTGGTTAGCGCATTTTGTGCGATTGGCCGCTTCACGGACTTTCTGGATCGCGGGCAGCAACAACCCGATCAGCACGGCGATGATGGCGATCACCACCAGCAGCTCGATGAGGGAGAACGCGTTTCGTCGTTTCGCGGTCATGGTGTCACCGGGAACATAATGAGTAAGGCGAATGCGTTCCAATCCGGGCCAGAATAAGCTCGCGGATTCCCACAAGCATAATGAGACTGGCCCGGGATGTAAGAGAAACAATCCACCGAAAATGTCAAATCCTCATCATAGCACGGAAAGGCGACGCTGCTTGGCTGATCACTGCCTCGCGATCGGATTCGGTAGCTTCGATTTCCAATCGGTGTGATTCATTGACGAAAGCGGTGCTCTACCGCTGAGCTCAGTCGGCACAGTGGACAAAGATTTCTGCATGTCCAGTACGTGTTTTACTACATCAACCGCGACGAGGCACTCCGGCAGATGTGCCGGCCCGGACCGTTCCTTGCAGGAGAAGCCCGATGCTCGGCGAGAAGACCCTCGAGCGATTCCGCGTGACGCCCGGCAAGCGGGTGCGACTGAAGGACCACGATCCCGCCTGGGCTGCCGCGGACGAACTCGCCGACTCCAGCCACAAGGAAATCAAAGCCAGCGCCAAAAAGCTGCTCAAGCAGACGCTCGAAGAACTCGCCGAGGCTCAGGAGCTTCTCTACGCCGACAACCATCACAGCATCCTGCTGATCTTCCAGGCCATGGACGCGGCCGGGAAAGACGGCACGATCAAGCACGTCATGTCGGGGGTGAACCCGCAGGGCTGTCAGGTGTTCAGCTTCAAACAACCCTCGGTGATGGAACTCGATCACACCTTCCTGTGGCGGCATCAGCGCGTCATGCCCGAACGCGGCCGCATCGGCATCTTCAACCGCTCCTATTATGAGGACGTGCTGGTGGTGAAGGTACACCCCGAACTGCTCGGCCGGCACCTGCCCGAGCGCGCGAAGGACCAGAAGCAGTTTTGGCAGGATCGCTACGACGACATCAATGCCATGGAACGCCACCTCGATCGCAACGGCACCATGGTGCTGAAATTTTTTCTGAACGTCTCAAAGCACGAGCAGAAGCAGCGATTCCTGGAGCGGCTCGACCGCCCGGAGAAGAACTGGAAGTTTTCCGCGGGCGATCTGGCGGAGCGCAAGCACTGGGATGATTACATGTCGGCCTACGAAGATGCAATGACAGCGACCGGGACCAAAACGGCACCCTGGTACATCATCCCGGCGGACCACAAGTGGGTGACTCGCACGGTGGTCGCGGGCATCGTCACCAATGCGATTCGCAGCCTGAAGCTGACCATGCCGGCGTTGCCGCCTGAGGAACTGGTGAAACTGGCAGTGGCGCGTGCGGAACTCGAGCAGGAATGACCCGCCGGATCAAGTCAACGCCGTAGCGACGACGGCCTTGAGCTTCTCCAATGCAGTCTTCGCGACGAGCAGGCCATCCTGCTTCCAATAGTCGGGGTTGAAGAGTTCGACGGAGAGGTAGCCGTCGTAGCCGATGGCGTGCAGAGTCTTGAGGGCGTCCGCGAGAGGAGCGACACCGTCGCCGGGATAGACGCGGTCGGCGTCTTTGATGCGGGCGCGATCGACTTTCGGGTAATCGTTGATGTGGAAAATGCCGATGGCGGCGGGTGCGAGCAGGTGCAGGCCGAGGAAATCGGAGCCGCCTTTGTAGAGGTGGTAGACATCCGGCAGGACGCACCCCCCGGCTCGCCCGCACTCGCTGGCGATCAGCCACGCCTCGCCGAGCCGGTGCAGGGTCTTCGAGAAGCCCCAGATCTCGACCTGGGGAGTGACATCCATTTTCTGACCGAGCTCGAGCAGCACCCGATAGCGATCCGCGGCGGCGACCAGCTCGATGGGGGTTTTGAGATCCTCGCCGCGTGTGGCTCCCATGGGCGGAGCGGCGATTTTCTTGCCACCTAGCTGCGACAGCCAGTCCATGTCGCGTTTGGCCGTGTCGAGCCCCTTGCGGCGGCGGTCCTCATCCTCGACGATCCACTCCGCGAAGCCGATGGCACTCGGCACTTCGAGACCTGCGTCCGCGATGCGGGTCTTCAGGTCCTTAAGTGTATTGCCGGTCTTGACATACGCATCGATCTCCGCGATCCAAGGCTCGATGGCAGTGTAACCTGCTTTGGATGCGATCTCGATCAGCTGCTCGATGGGCCGAGCCTGGCCACGGTCACGGACGGTACTGGTATTCAGGCAATACTTGAATGGTTCGGAAGCGGCGTTAGATTTTGCTCTGCCAACACTTACAGCAGCCGCGGCGGTCGCGAGCATCGCCCGGCGGGAGATCGGAGTTGTCATGGTGGGCTCGGTGAGTGGTCACATGAACTAGCCTATGGATCGGCTAGGAACTCCAGCTGTCAGAGTGCCGGAGAATTCCGCGAATTCGGAGTTATCAGCAGAGAAAATGCTTGACCCCGAGGGGCGTTTCCGTCAATTATCTATGCGGACCGTCACCCGAGTGTTCTCCGCGTCGAGGACGACTGCGGTCTTTATCTCGGGTGCGGTACTGTTGAGAGGATAGTCTTCCATGAAATTGCTCCGCATCCTTGCAGTTCTCGCACTGGCTTGGAGTGCCAATACTGCTTCGGCAGCGTTCACTCTCATCACCGGTACGGGCAGCGTCACGACGAGCGGCACCGGGGTGACCACGGTCGCCACCTCCGGCACCGGGAACATCAGCTCCACCAACTTCCTCTCGTGGAGTGTTGTCGGGCCTGACAGCGTCAACGGCGGCAGCAACACGCTTGGCTCCTTCTCGACATCGTCCGGCACTCCGATCGCCGCAGTCTATCTGGTGAGCAACGGTGCCAACCCGACCCTGTCCGGTGTACCGGCGACCCTCGCAAACACAGCGAATTCAAACCTCCAGCGACGCACCGCTCCAAACACCTTCAGTGGCGACTTCTCCCCACCGAACGGCGAGCCGCTCCTCTTCGCCAACGCTGGCCTGAGCGGGATCATCATCGACTTTGGGGACGCCGTCGCCGTGCAGGGTGCCGGATTCCGGGTGCAGCAGGGTGAAGCCAGCCTTCGCAACGACTTTTTCATCCAAGCCTACAGCGGCACCGCCGCCACCGGCTACAGCAGCGTCTTCGGTGCCAATGATCTGTTCGTCGATTCCACCTCGCCGGGCGCAAACAATGCTCCGTTCTACGGCATCATGGGTGGCGATCCGTCCGAGACCTTCAATCGGTTGTTCATCGGCTTCTCTGACCCGGTGACAGGCCCGGCGTTCGCAATCAGCACGCTCGAAGTCCTCGGCGGCAACGTCGGCCCTCAGCCACCAAACGCTGTGCCGGTGCCTCCGACCGTCTTTGCCGGTCTCTTCGGCATGATCAGCCTCGCCGGCAGTCGCTGGATTCGCCGTCGCCGAATCTGAGAAAATTCTCAATCGCTCCCGAATCAACGATTGAGCCGCCCATAAGGGCGGCTCTTTCTGTTGAGAAAATAGATTCGGAATTCCATTCGCTTCATCTTTCCCTCACCCGAAACGCCGACATATAATAGTGATTACAACGATGGCTTCTCTCCCCGCCATCGTCACCGAGGGGCTTGCCATGCAAGATGTCTCCGAGGATTCCAGCGATAGTTTTTATGGGCCGCGACGGGGCGTCCGCTCTGTCAGTGGCCCGCCGCTCGTCATCCGCAGCGGTCGCGATGCGATCTCCGTCGAGTTGGCTCTGACGATCTTTCGGCAGATGGTCCGCACCCGCGCGCTCGAAGAACGCTCCATCAAGATGAGCAAATCGGGCGAGGCGTATTTCTGGATCGGCGGCCCGGGCGAAGAAGCGTTCAACGTCTGCCTGGGCATGCAACTCAAACGCGGTGCCGGCCCCGACTACGACTACCTCCACCTTCACTATCGAAACGCCGGCTGCATGCTTGCCCTGGGCATGGCGCCCGCCGATCACCTTCGCCAACTGGCGATGACCGCGACCGACCCCTACAGCCGCGGCCGCAACTTCGTCGGGCACTACGCCGTCCCCGCTTGGAACGTCATGCCGGTGACCAGCGTCATCGAAGTGCAGTACGTCATGACGATCGGCACGGCTCACGTGCAGAAGCGGCACGGCGGCGAAGGCATCTCGGTGGCTGTGGGCGGCGAAGCCGGCACTGCTGAGGGCGATTTCGAATGCTGCCTTCTCTGGTGCAATCGCCCGGGCAAAGAGCTCCCCGCGCTCATCACCGTGACCAACAACCACTTTGGCATCAGCACCGACGCCGAGAGTCAGCTTGGCATGCGCCGGATTGCCGATCGGGCCAAACCCTACCCCGAGACCAAGTACGAGACGGTGGACTGCAACGATCCCATCGCATGCTGGAGCGCGATCAGCCGCGCGATGAAGTACTGCCGCGAGGAGCGAAAACCGTTCCTGCTGGAAGCACTGGTCAGCCGACTGCACGGGCATTCCTCCAGCAGTGGTGCTCAGCGAAACTTCGCCGAGGTCGACTGCGTCGCGAATTTCGAGCAGAAACTCATCGATGTTGGCGCGATCGACGCCGAGCATGTGCGGCTGATGAAGGAAGACGCGAAGAAGGAGATCGACGACGCCGTGGCCGAAGTCGTCGCCGAACCCCGCCCGACGAAAGATGATGTGCTGAAGCACAGCTATGCCCCGAGCACGGTCGACGCCGTGTACGCCAACGATTACACCGGGCTGCCGCAGCGGGCGTAATGAGGCCCCCGCTCCCTCACGGCCGCGTCTCGTGAGGGCTTAAGAGATTCCGCTTTTCTTCGCGTCGTCGAGAATCGCCTTGGTCGCGGTCGCGCCGACGCGGGTCACACCAATCTCCCGAACCGCCATGAGCGTCTCGAAGCTGCGGACCCCGCCCGCGGCTTTGACCTGCACCCACGCCGGGGCATTCTGCCGCATCAGCTTCAGATCGGGAAGCGTCGCACCGCTTTCGGCGTAGCCCGTGCTCGTCTTGACCCAGTCGGCCCGGACCTCGCCGCAGATTTTGCACAGTTCGATTTTGTGCTCGTCCTTCAACAGCGCGTTTTCGAAGATCACTTTCACTTTGCAGCCGCGGGCATGTGCGGCCTTGACCACCGCGGCGATGTCATGGGCGACGAAGTTCCACTCGCCGCTGAGCACTTTGCCGATGTTGGTGACCATATCGAGCTCGGTCGCGCCGTCGTCCATGGCGCGTTCGCTCTCGTAGACCTTCGCAACCGTGAGGTGACCGCCGTGAGGGAAGCCGATCACGGTGCTGGCCTGCACGGTGGAGCCGGCCAGCATCTTCGCTGCGAGCTTGACCGCGTAGGGCTTGATACACACGCTTGCCACGTTCAATTCGCGAGCCAGTAGCAGGCCTGTCTCCATGTCCGCGTCCGTCAGCGTCGGCTGCAGCAGCGAGTGATCGAACATCTTCGCGAGTTCCGCAAGGGTCGGCATGGCAAGGCTCCTCACAAGACCAGGGTGTGTTCCTTTGATATGGAGCGCAGGGCTCTTGAGGCGTATCGCGGTTCGGGTTGACTCTTCCGGGGGCGCGGTTATCTCGGCAGGCTCACGCTGGAGTCCGGCTATGCGCACACTTGCTCTCATCGCATTGATGTCTTCGATGGCCCAGGCGGGGCCTGTGATCGGCACGCTGCTGGTCGATACGCCGATGCGTGGTGCTCCGCGTGCGGATGCTCTGGATGCCGGCAGCCTGGTAAAAGGGACCACGGTGATCGTGCATCACGAGGAAGGGGACTGGCTCGCGCTGCAACCGCCACGGGGGAGCGTGTCATGGATCGGGCACTTGTTTCTGGAGTTCCCGGACCGGACACCGAACGCCGGCTTCCCGAAAAACGCCGTGGTCCGCTCTGACGGCGAGGTCAAGCTCGCGGTAGGCAAAGCCGGTCTGGCCAAGCCGCTCGATGTCCGCAAGTCGTCGGTGCCCGACGGCACGATCGTCCTCGTCATTGGCCCGTCTGTGAAGGGTGATGCCGATCGCACCCAGTGGTATCCGATCGTGTCGCCGGAAGACGACTTTCGCTATGTCTTGAAGAGTGCAGTGCAAATTGGTGGCAGTGCGGCTCCTGGCTTCGTGGTGAATTCTCCGGCCGCGACCAGTCACACTCCGATGCCGGTGCCGGCGGCGATTGCCGGGCCGACGCCGGTGGCGACGAAAGCCGCGTGGCCAAATCACCCGCTCTGGCTGCAGGCCGAACAGGCGGAGAGCAGCGGTGATCTCGATCGTGCCGAGAAGCTCTACTTTGAACTCGCCCGACTGATGAACGCACCTGGCGGCGATGGCGAACTCGCGAATCAGTGCTACAGCCGCGTCCACGCCATTCGCGAGCGTCGTCGTGGCGGCAGCCGCGATTCCAGCTTCCGCAGTGCTCCGGTCGAAGAAAAGAAAGCAATCCAGCCCGCGAAGTGGGAGGCGACGGAAGCCGAGTCGACACCGCGGGTGGCACCAACCCGCACTACGGCCGCGACTCCGCCCTCTCCGACAGCCGATGGGGCCAAATGGACCGGCAGCGGTTTCTTGCGGATCGCCGGGTTCAAGCTCGACGGGCAGCAGGCCTACGCCCTCGAAGACAGCCGCGGTCGCCTGATGTATTACGCCCTGGCGGGGACGTCCGACTTGGATCGCTATCGCAACAAGACCGTCGATCTCTACGGCACGATGACCGCACCGAAGGATCTACGCGGCGTGAGCCTGGTCGAAGTCTCGAAAATCGATCAGGTGAAATGACCCAGGCTATTTCGCAAAGAGGTTTCGGACCTCAAGGCCGACGACAGGCGCAATGCTGAACTCGCCATCGACCGGCATCTGCAGCCGGGTCCAGCCTTTGCCGTCGAGCACTTTGCCATTCGCGGTGGCCTGGCCTGCAGCTTTTGCGGGCAGCTTGTAGTCGAAGGTGATCGTACCCTTCGGCAGCGTCTTCGAGAGCGTCGCCACCTTCGCGACGCGGAGCGTGCCATCGCCGGGCTTCCAGGCACCCTTCTCAGCAGTCCAGCCGTTGAGCGTGAGCCCATCGAACAGGCTCTCGAACCCAGTCGCGACGCTGGCGATCTCATCCGGCTTCGGATTCGTGCTCGGCATTTCGGTCATCTTGAAGTTGCGGAAGCGGCACTCGCTTCCTTCGCTCTCGAGAGCCAGATAGCCTTTGCGTGGCGTGCATTCGCTGACGCCGGACACTTCCTTGCCGTTGAAGTGGAGTTTGAGGGTACCGTTGTTGCCGATCACTTTGTAGTGGTTCCACTCGCCGGCACCTTTGCTGCGTCGCTCGCTGGGAAGGCAGCGTTCGATGCCGTCCGGGTGCGGCCGGTCCGGCTTGCACTTCGCGCCCCAGATGCTGAAGAGATCGCCGTTGTCGGTCGCCCAGGATGGCTTGATGGTGGCCGGGTCCTTGCCCGCGAATTGTTTCATGTAGTTGGCTTCGAAGCCGCAGAGCACCTGCACTTCGATCGAGCGGGTGTAGCCGGTCCCCACCGCAGGGAGCGCGTCGCCCCAGACGAACATACCACTGTTGGCCACGCCGTTCTTCCGCGTGTGCATCCACTCGAATTCGAGCGTGAAGTTTTCGTACTGCTTGTCGGTGCGGAGATAGCCGGTGGGACGACCGTTCGTAACGATCTCACCGTCTTTCACCACAAACGTGTTCGGTGCGCAATTCACGTTGTGCCAGCCGGCAAGATCCTGTCCGTTGAAGAACGGCTTCTCTGCGGGTGGCGCGCTGATTCCGATGGCAGCAACGAAGAGTGGCAGCATGATCGCCTCGTGATGGTATCGCGAGGTTCATCATACTGGCATTCGGTGTGATCGACTGTGCAGTCAGCGCCGCGTGACGACGTAGCGCCAGTGGCGGGCCTGATTGGTCTGCCAGCGTTGCAGAGCGATTTCTTCGCTGTTGTCGCCGTATTCAGCGACGGACTGCGTGGCTTGCGCCGCCGGGCCGGGCCGCAGCGTGATCCAACTGGCGAACCCGAGTGCGCAGAGCAGCAAGACAATGATTCGAACGCGAGACATAGGCCCTCCCTGGCCGGAGTCGACCTGCGGAATAGCCACACTGAGAGTCTAAATCAAGAGCAAAATCGCAGGAATTTCCTTACGCTGTCTCGCGGACGAGCAGGTCGGGCACGTCGTGAGGGATGCCTTTCACGGTAATCCGCTTGAAGGGCCACGCCTCCGGCGGCGTCATGGCGATCGCGCCGGCTTCCCCGATCACGAGTGTGTCCACGACCGCGGCACGGCCCACGTGCGCTTGCCACACCAGAGCCGCACCGACTGCGAATTTCTCCTCGTGCCCGCCGCGGCGAAGTTCCTCCGCCACGATGCGGCCTGTGCCGTAGCCCGGCTGGCAGAGCCGCCCCTCATATTCATACGGCGTGTTCGCCAGCAGCTTCCACGCGGCCTCCGACGCTGTGCCGATCGTGGAGTCCGCGACAGACATACTGCGATAGATCGCGCTGACCTTGCAGGCAGCGTCGAATTCAGCACGGATGTCTTCAGGGCAGGCACCGAAGCAGACGCTCCGCGCTGCCGTGCAGAAGTACCCGTTGCGCGTGCCCGTGGCCTGGATCGTGCAGACCTGATCGACGACGGTACGGGTGTACCCAGCCCGGCGGTATTTGGCACCGCGATCATCCGCGACCACGCTGACGCTGACGCAGTCCGCACCGCGGTGGATCAGCCGATGCGCGACGTGCCCGGCGATCTCCTCTTCAGTCAGTGCCGGCGGCATGGTCCGCGCCGTGGCCTCGACGGCGTGAGCCACGAGTTTGCCGAGCTTACGGTATTCGTCGGCTTCAAACGCCGTCAGGATGCGGAGGTCGTGCCGCAGGCGATCGTTGATCTGCGGCAGATTCGGAAAGGGGCGATCAACGGCGAACTTCTTCCCCGTGATCAGTTCCGCCAGCAGCACGGCCCGACCGCTGGCCCACTGCCATTCTTTCACCTGGAATCCGAGGCCGTCGAGTTCCTCGTCGAAGAGCCGTTGCGTGTCGGTGACACTCGACAGGAGCCAGCGCTGGCGACCATTGGTATAGATGCCGGGGCGTTCGCCGTCGGCGTAGAGCCCGCGGACATTGAGCCCGCCCGTGAACCAGTTCACGTGTGCGGGCACGAGCAGTACGACGCCTTCGCAGCCCATTTCCTCGAGGATGCGGCCAAGCTTCTCCTGACGCATGTCGATGTCGGCCCGTCGCCGCGTGGTGCGGAGCGCGTCGGCTGCTTCCACGCTGGTGAGCACCGCGGAGACCGGGCCGAGTGGGAGATCGTTCAACGCATCCGATTCGCCGGGGTCAGATTCCATGTCGGTACATCCCTTTCACCGATTGCTCCGCAAGCTGGCGATAGCGCTGGTTGATGGCGCGGGTGCGTTCCACTTCATCATCGCGGACGCTTCGGACCACTTTGCCGGGGATACCCATGAGCATGGATCGCGGAGGCACAACCATGCCGGGCGGCACCACGCACCCCGCGGCGATGACGCACTCCTCGCCGATGTCGGAGCCGCCGAGCAGCGTGGCCCCCATGCCGATGAGCGTATCGCGGCCAACGCGAATGCCGTGGACGATCGCGCCGTGGCCAACGGTCACGCCCGCTTCGAGGACGTTGGGCACGTCGAAATCGCAGTGGACAATCGCGCCGTCCTGAATGTTGACATAGTCGCCGAGCGTGATGGGTGCGACATCGCCACGGACGACGACGCTGTACCAGAGGTTGACGCCGACGCCCGTGCGGACGTCGCCGGTGACGATCGCCGTGGGTGCCAGGTAAAGTTCGCCATGCTTTCGGAATTGACTGTCCATGGGCGGCTTCGCAGAATTGGTGAGCTTGGAGAATTCGTGTCATCATAGCGGGTGCGCCCATGCGAGCAAATTGCGTCGTCTTTCCGTTCGACCTCTTCGGCAGCGGCGGCAGTGCGGCGGGGGCCATGCTGCTCGGCGACTCGCTGCAGGAGATGATCGACGACACAGCAGCCGAGACTCAGCCCGTGCGGCTGAAAGCGGCGGCTGCGAATCTCGACATCCATGAAATGGATCTCTCGACGATTGAGCTCATGGCCAACTGGCAGAATGCAGCACGGGAAATGTGTTCGGAGATCCTCCATCCCGACGAATTCACACTCTGGCTGAGCGGCAACCACCTCGGCGTCGCACCTGTCCTGGAGTCTCTTGAGGTCGGTACGCTCATTATTCAGTTCGATGCACACCTCGATTGCTACGACTTGCACGACACGTACACAACGCTGTCTCACGGCAACTTTGTCGCGCATCTGCCGGACGCGGTGGACATCGTCAACGTGGGCCACCGCGATCTCTTTCTGCCGCACGCGTCGATCCGCAAGCACTTCACGGAGGCATTCGCCGCCGACGAGGATGAAGCGAAGGTGATTGCCGCACTCCGCAAGCGAGTGGCCAAAGCGAAGCACGTCTGGCTCGACATTGATGCGGACGTCTTCGACCCGAGCGTCTGCCCCGCGGTGACCACGCCGGCACCCTTTGGCCTGATGCCATTGCAGGTGCTGCAGATGATCAGTGCCATCGACTTCGACAAGCTTTGTGGTGTGAGCCTCAGCGAATTCGAGCCGGGCCGTGACGTCAAAAATGCCAGCCTCGACTTGCTCGGCTGGCTGCTGGAATGGTTGCTGCTGAAAAAGATCTCCTGAAGACTATCGCGCTTCCGCGATCGTGTAGGCGATCCACCGCGGCAGGATCTTCAAGTTCAGGGAAAACTTCATCTTGAGCGAGTCGCCGCCGCTGATGCTCAGCGTGTAGCAGGAGTAGGTTTTGTCCTCGGTCCCCATGACCTGTTCGGCCATTGCACCGGCTTGCGGGGCCACCGTCGTGATCGCCTGGCCCAGCCGCTTCGGATTCGCCAGGATGTCGAAGGCATTGGCGGGTGTGGGCTTGCTGTTCAGCATGGTCTTGAGTGAATCCTTGGCACCGTTTCCAACCGCGGCGTAAACGCCCTTCGGCCCGAAAGCAAAGTACACCTTGCGATCACCGAAAAGCTGCGAGTAGCCTTCGGGCTCACCCTCCGCCGGTGGATCGATGGCGTGAATGTTGATCGCGCCGATCTTGTCCACATCGAGCTTCATCACGCTGGTGGCCTGCGCCGGGAAGTCTTTGAAGTTCGCCTTGATCGCTTTCTCAACGGGGATGGCATTGTCGAACGAGAACCCAGCCGCCGCCACGAAGTGACCATCCTTGTCCGGTCCGTTCATGGTGATGGCGAAATCCATGGTGCCGCTCTTCACGGTGCGGATCAGGCCGAGCATCGTCTCATCGACCACATCTTTTAGAAACGGCGGCGGCGGATCCTTCTTCATTTCCTCCTGACCCTTCTCCAGGCCGACCACCAGCAGATCCTGGACTTCCTTGATGCCGATCGGGAACTGCAGCATGACCCCGGCAGCCGTGGTGTTGTTCGCCAATGCACCGAACTGATTAACCGTGGGCTTGCGTTCGGCGATAAGTTTGGCGAACTCACTGCCGGCTTTGGGCACATAGTAGGAGTCGATACCAAGCTCGCCCGAAGTCGTGTTGAGCGTCAGTCGAGTCCCGCTCTCCTTGGCCTCCATATTCATTTTCATCACTGAGTTCATCAGCTTCTCGGCAGCTTCGAGAACGCCTTTCTCAGCGATCCCCAACCCGGCGAGTTCGTCTTTCAGATTCTTCATTGCGTCTTCATAGGTCTTCGTCGCGTTCTTCATGACCTCCGGCGGCATGCGGTCGTTGTACTGCTTGAACACGAGCAGAGCCGTCTCCGTGGCGTCGAAGAGTTTGTCCGCCTTGTAAACTTTGGCGGGATCGAGCGACTCCCCGGGGACGTTGAAGCCGATGTAAGCGGTGGTGCCGTCCAGTCGCATATTGACCACGAAAGGCTGGGCTTCCGCATTGCCGGCCTGGGCGGGAATATCGAAGCTGCCGAGCCTGTAAAGGCCCTTGACCTTCTCATCGGCGACGGGTTTCAGGTGAGCGCGTTCGAGGAAATCCAGAAAGTCTTTCTCCTCGGTGATACCGGCGAGCAACACGAAGGATGTCTTGGTGGCGTCTTTGTCGTCGTAGAGCATGTAGCCGAGGAGCGGCTTGGTCAGGTCGAGCCCGGTGAATCCGGTTTCACCGAGCCATTCTTTGAGGCCGTTGTCGATTGCCATCGAGCCGCGGTCCCCGGCCACGATCTTGGCCGCAGCGCGGAGGTCGGTCAGGAGTTTCCCGGTCGGCGCGGTCTGCAGCACGCCCGCAGGGCCATCCGCGGCAGCGAGGGGCATCCCGATCAACAATAACATCGCCAAGGAACGCATGACCATGATCGTCTCCCGTGTGATTTGATCGCTTACTATCTTACATTCCGGCCCGCGTGTTGCAACAAAACTGCCGGGGCTTTACAACACTCTCATGAACGCGCACGAACCACTGCGGCAGCGGGCACTCAGTTTCTTTCGCTCGCTGCAGGACCGCATTTGCCAGCAACTCGAAGAATGCGACGGCCACTCGCGATTTCAGCAGGATGAGTGGCAGCGGCCCGGCGGCGGCGGCGGTCGCTCGCGGGTGATGAGCGACGGGGCCATCTTCGAGAAAGCCGGCGTCGGATTCAGTGAAGTCTTCGGTGACATGGATCCTGCCTTCGCCAAACAGTTGCCCGGCGAGGGGACCGACTTCACTGCTACAGGCGTCTCACTGGTGCTCCATCCGCGCAGCCCCATGATCCCGACCGTGCACGCAAACTTCCGCTTCCTCACCAAAGGCGACCGAGCCTGGTTCGGTGGCGGTGCCGATCTGACACCCTATTATCCGGAGCTGCAGGATGTGGTGCACTTTCACCGCACGTGGAAAAACACCTGTGATGCGTATGGAATGGATCACGATGCCTTGAAACGTGCCTGCGATGATTATTTTTATCTGCCGCATCGTCAGGAGCACCGCGGCGTCGGCGGCATCTTCTTCGATTATCTCAGCGATGACCTCGAATCACGATTCGAGTTTGTGCAGGCTTGTGGATCTGCATTTCTCGACAGCTATGTGCCCATCGTGACCGCTCGCCGCGATGATCAATATTCAGAACAGCAAAAATGGTTTCAGGAAGTGCGGCGGGGTCGGTATGTGGAATTCAATCTTGTCTATGACCGCGGCACGATCTTCGGACTGAAAACCAACGGCCGCATTGAAAGCATTCTGATGAGCTTGCCGCCGACCGTGCGCTATGTCTATGACTACAAAGCGCCGCCGGGCACACCGGAAGCGATGTTGACAGATGACTGGCTGAAGCCCCGCGACTGGCTGACTGAACACTCTGGAGAGCAGGCATGACTCGAATCAGCAAAGACACGCTAGGTGTTGGGTTCATCGGCACGGGCGATATTTCGATTCTGCACGCACAGGCTGTGAAGAAGTGCCCGGGCGCACAACTGGTCGGCGTCTGGAATCGCACGCCTGCGACCGCCAAGCAGCGTGCTGACGAGTTCGGCTGCAAAGCCTACGAGTCGCCGTCAGCACTGGTCAACGATCCTGCCGTGGACGCGGTGTTCGTGCTCACCAATTTGGAAACGCACCATGAATATACATGCCTCGCACTTAACGCCGGCAAGCATGTCCTCGTCGAAAAACCGGTCGGCGCGAGCGTGAAAGAACTCGAGGAGATGAATGCTCTGGCGAGAGCAAATAACCTGTGCGTTATGCCGGGGCACAATTATATCTATGAAAGCAGCATGACTCGTACACATGACCTGGTGAAGCAGGGCGATCTCGGCACTATCGTCAGTGCGTATGTCATGTATAACATCCATCATCCCGAAGAAGTCGCCGCCCGCTACCCGGGTGTGGTACGGCAGATCCTCACACACCATTCCTACATCTTGCTCTACCTCGTCGGCAAACCGGTCGAGCTTTGCGCAATGAAAGCGACGCTGCATTATAAAGAGTACAAAGCAGAAGATATCGCCATGGTGCAGATGCGCATGGAGAATGGTGCCCTGGCGCATTTCTGCGCAAGCTTTGCGGCCGACGACCATGCCGCGGACCCGTGGACAGTCATGGTGAAAGTCATCGGCACTGCCGGCAGCACGCGCTACAGCTATCGCGATCACGTCGAGATCAAGCCCGGGCTCGTGCACAGCCAGACCTACACCGCCTACCAGGGCTCGGTGATGAACGAAGTCAGGCACTTCCTGATGGATTGCTTGCGGATGGGCGAAGCACCCTTGAGCACGCTCGACGACGCGATCACCTGTCAGAAGCTGATTGAAGCCGCCGAGGAGTCAATCCGATCGCGGAGCTTTGTGAGCCTGTGATGCCACAGTCGCGTCGATGATGAAGATCGCCACTGCGATCCAGACGCAGATCATCGCGGCCCATCGCTCCGGCGACATCGGCTCCTCAAACACATAGACACCGATCAGCATCTGCACCGTCGGCGATAGGAATTGAATATAGTTGAGCGCCAAGAGCGGCAGACGGCGGATCGAGAGCGTATAGGTCAGCAGCGGCACGACCGTGACGACCCCGCCCAGCAGGAGCAGCACTGTAATCCGGTCGCTGCTGCCGAACCGTCCGTCGCTGCCTAGCCAGAGCAGGTAGATGGCCGAGGGTCCCCCGAGCAGGAAGGTCTCGATCGTAAGACCGGTGAGACTGTCGACCGCGGCGACCTTACGCACCAGACCGTAGAAACCGAAGGTGATTGGCAGCGCGAGCGCCAGCCAGGTGAAGTCCCGTTTGGCGATGAACGGGATGCTCACGCCGATGGCGATGATGGCGAGTGCCGGCCAGTGTGCTGGTCGCAGTTTTTCGCCGAGAAAAATCGTGGCGAGAAACGCATAGACCAGTGGCATCATGTAGTAGCCGAGACCCGCCTCGGTGACGCGGTTCGTCAGCGTCGCGTGAATGTACAAGTACCAGTTCAGTGCCAGCAACAGACTGCTGAGCAGCATGGTGAGCACTGTTTTGCGGGAGCGGAGCGCGGCACCGAGAACCTTCCAGCCGCCGGTCACGCCGACGATCACCAGCATGAGCCCGACCGACCAGACGATGCGGTGAGCGAGGATCTCGAATTTGCCTACGCCGCGCAATTCGGCGAAATAGAGCGGGATCGCTCCCCAGCAGATGCAGGCCACCAGCCCGAGGATATATCCGGTCCGCCGCGAGGAATTCACATCGGCTCCGCGAGAGATTGAGCCAGCAACTTATGGAAGTGATACCCGGCGTTCTCGCGTTTCTTGCTGAATCGCCCCGTCGTGAACGACCGCGAGCCGAGTCCGCGCTGCACGTCTTCGCAGATCTGCACATCTTCCGCCTGCACGCGATCCGCCACGAGCACGCTCTCGCTCTTGAACTCGTCCACCGTGCCAGCCGCGAAGTAGAAATCGAAGATCACCCGGCAGCGGTCGGGACCGAGCGGCAGGACGAGGTTTGTGTCCATCACGCCGCGGTAGAGGTTCACCATGAAGTTCGGATATATCCACCAGTATGCCGCCAGATCTCCGCAGCGGGTGCTGACCTCGGTCGAGGGCTTTAGCGGGCTGCACTGCAGCGCGGTGAAGCCATGCGTGGTCGTGGTGTAATCGCGGTAGTCGAGGACGCCCGCGAGTGCGGGGTGTACGGTGTTCACGTGGTAGCCGCCGTCGAGGAAGTTGTCGACGTAGACCTTCCAGTTGCAGGCGAGATCGTATTCGCGGCGGGCATGGAATTCGAGCGTGTCAAACCACTTCCCGGCTGCCGCCCATTCGGGGAACGGCGACAGGTGCTCGACCAGGGTAGTCGTCGGCTTGGTGAGGCTGACGCCGACAAACGGGCCATGTGTCGCCACAGTGATGGGCACGAGCCCGTTGGTCGACTTGTCGAAGTCCTCGACGCCTTCGAATTCGGGCGTTCCTTTCAGAGCACCCGCAAGGTCGTAGGTCCAGCCGTGGTAGCGGCAGCGGAGCTTGGTCGCATGGCCGCAGGGCTCGTTCAGGATCGGTGCGGCACGATGTCGGCAGACATTGAAAAACCCGCGGAGCACGCCGTCCTCGCCGCGGATCACGAGCACGGGTTCGCCGACGAGGTGCGTGGTGAAGTAGTCGCCGGGTTGGGCCACCTGCTCGGTGCGGCCGAGAATCTGCCAGTTGCGATGGAAGACGGCCCGCGACTCCCGCATCGCGAACTGTGCGTCGGTGTAGCACAGCGACGGGATCGTGTGGGATTGAGCCAGCGGCAGTGTCGGGTCGAAGTTTGTCATCGGTTTCGTAATTAATGTACGTCCTGCCGAGGTGGTTCGCCGTGCTCCCTGAGACCATTCTCCAGTTCGGCTCCGGTCGCTTCCTGCGGGCGTTCTTCGATCTGTTCGTGCACCACGCCAACGGGCAGGGACAGAACGTCGGTCGGATCGTGATGGTACAGAGCACCGGCGACGGCCGTGCGGACGGGCTGAACAAGCAAGGCGGAAAATATCACGTCGTGGTCCGGGGATTTGAGAACGGTGCGGTGGTCGATCGCGTCGAGGAATGCGCGAGTGTGAGCCGAGCGATCCACGCCGGGACCAAGTGGACTGATGTGCTAAACGTCGCGACATCGCCGGCATGCATGACCATCATCTCGAATACGACCGAAGCGGGCTTCACACTCGATGCCGGCGACTCACCGGCGGACACGGTGCCGAAGTCGTACCCCGCAAAGCTGCTCGCCGTCCTCAAGGCCCGCTGGGAGGCGAAGGAGCCGGGGCCGACGATCGTGCCCTGCGAACTGATCGAGGGCAACGCCGGCATCCTTCGCGGGCTAGTCGCCACGATGGCCGCGAACTGGCAATATCCTCTGGAATTTCAAAACTACCTGAATGACGACTGCGTCTGGCTGCACACGCTGGTCGACCGCATCGTGACCGGAACACCGAGTGAGCATCCGCTGCTGGCGAGTGATCCGATGGTGATCGTCGCGGAACCGTTTGCGTTCTTTGCACTCGAGGATCATCCACGATCGTCGCTGAGGTTCACGCACCCGGCGATCACGCGGGCCGCGGATGTCACGCCGTACTTTCTGCGCAAGGTGCGGATTCTGAACGCCGCACACACAGCACTGCTCATCAAAGCGATGCCAATGGGTTTTGCGTTTGTCCGTGATGCGGTGAACGACCCTGAACTCGGGCCGTGGCTTCAGCGACTGCTCGTCGAGGAGATCGTGCCGACGATCGATGCCCGCGTCGATGGAGCGCAGTGGTTCGCGGAGCAGACGCTCGACCGATTCCGCAATCCGTTCATCGATCACAAGTTCGCGGACATTCACCTGCACCACGAGAGCAAGATGAAGGTGCGGCTCGTGCCGACGCGGGACGAGTACCTTGAAATGTCCGGCATGACACCACCGCTGCTGACAGAAGTGATTGAGATGGGCTTCAAGCAACTGCATTGAAATCACAGGTACTTGATGCAGACAACGCCAGCGACGATCATGACGGCACCGATGACTTTGCCGGCGGAGATCGTCTGCTCCTTCAAACCCATCAGTGCATAGTGATCGAGCACCAGCGACGCGGCCAACTGCCCGGCGACGACGAACGCAATGAAACGTGCGGCACCGAGCCAGGGCACCAGGAATGTACCGCTCAGGACGACTAGTCCACCGAGCAGCCCGCCGGACCAGTTCCACCAGACGGTCCCACGGAGCGTGGTCAGGGACGGGATCTCCGGACGCAGAACGGCCATGACCAGCGTGGCGCAGCCAAACGTGCCGAGGATGGAAAAGTAGGTCGCCCAGAGCGGTTCGCCGAGCGTGCGGCCGAGCCGGCTGTTGGCAGCCGCCTGCATGGCGATGGCGACTCCCGCACCCGCCGCGAGTGCCATGGCAAAATTCAGATTCATGCGTGCATCACCCTGGCGACTTCGCGTCGTCTTTGTCCCCGTGACCGCTAAAACACGCTGTTGAATTACGAGCCTGCAGTGATCGCGGAATCCCTTTTCCCGTTGAATCTTCTCTGAAGACTCGTGATGACGGAGGGGATTCCATGCCTGAGCTGCCGGAAGTGGAAACGGTCGTCCGCGATCTGCGTCCGCTGATCGTGGGCCGCACGATCACCTCAGTACGCGTGGGGAAGCACAACCTCCGCGCGCCATGGCAGAAGCGCTGGTCCACTGTGCTGAAAGCTCAGCGGATCGTAACACTGTCGCGGCGTGGCAAGTGGATCATCGCGAGCCTCCATGGCGGGCCGCAGTTGCTGCTGCATCTCGGCATGACCGGGCAACTCACTGTCCACCGCAGTCGGGCCACGCTCGCTGATCATGTGCATCTGGTCTATCGCCTCGACGACGAGCAGGAGCTTCGCTTTCGCGATGTCCGCCGGTTTGGCAGCGCGACTCTGTTCGACACTCACGGGTCGCTCACCGACTATTTGGATGCCCGGCTGGGCCCGGAGCCGTTCGGGCTGGATGCCGCGTATTTTCGCGCATCACTGCGAGCCACAAGCCGGTGCTTGAAAGCGGTGCTGCTCGACCAGCTGGTGCTCGCCGGCGTGGGCAATATCTATGCAGATGAGGCCTGCTTCCGAGCCCGCCTGCACCCGGGCCGCGGCGCGAACACGCTCACGACTCGAGAGTCGGATGCCCTGCGGGAAGCGATTGAAGCAGTGCTCACCGTCGCTGTTGAAGGCCGCGGCAGCACGATCCGCGACTACATCGGCGGCAGTGGCCTCAAGGGGACGTTTCAGGATGAGTTCGCCGTCTACGGTCGCACAGGACAGGCCTGTGTGCGATGCGCGACGCAGATCCTCATGGAGCGGCTCGCCGGGCGGTCGTCCCATTTCTGCCCGTCTTGTCAGCAGCGGGCCCGAAGGAAAACATAAATGGGTCATCCGAGAAGCACGTACTTGGCCAGGTGGATTGAGTAGATGCGGAGGTGGAAGAACTCTTCATCGCGGTATCCGTAGGCTTGGCGTTGCAGGGTTTTGATTTTGTTGTTGACGCCTTCCAGCGGGCCGGTCGAGA
>JBGSSZ010000432.1:0-2112 GCA_041736785.1 Limnoglobus sp. | reverse complement strand
TCTCGACCGGCCCGCTGGAAGGCGTCAACAACAAAATCAAAACCCTGCAACGCCAAGCCTACGGATACCGCGATGAAGAGTTCTTCCACCTCCGCATCTACTCAATCCACCTGGCCAAGTACGTGCTTCTCGGATGACCCTAAAAATTGAACCACAGAGACCACAGGGGAAAAACAAAAGAATTGCTTTTTTCTCTGTGCCACTACGACAATTTCTGGAGCAACCACTCGCGTGGCTGCAATTTCACATTCGCCGACGGCAGCGTGCGTTTCCTCCCCTACACCGCGGCAGCGATCATGCCAGCACTGGCAACGCGAAACCAGGGCGACGCGATTGGTGAGCTTCCCTGATGGGTCGTGACTCGCACGGCCGCGGCGATCTGTAGCTGCTATTCTAAACGAGTCAGATTTCTGACTGCCAGCCCTGCTGCGGTGTGCAGGCTGCCGGGCCGGAGGCTGTCATGGTTTCTTCGCGTCGTGTCGGGTTCACGCTGATCGAGCTGCTGGTGGTCATTGCCATCATTGCGGTACTGATCGGCTTGCTACTCCCGGCGATCCAGAAGGTCCGCGAAGCGGCCAACAAGACCAAATGCGCCAACAACCTCAAGCAGATGGGGTTGGCAATGCACAGTTTTGAGAACCAGTACGGCCAGTTTCCGCCAGGACTGGGGGCCACTGGCGACAAGATGCGGCCGGGGATGACAAACTACTACCGGTGGACTGAACCGCGGAATCTCCGCTTTTGCAGCTGGCACACGCACCTACTGCCGTTCCTTGAGCAGCAGGCGCTGTATGACGGCATCCACCCGCGGCTGACGGCAATCACTTACCCACTTTTGAAAGCTACTCCCATTCCGCAATTCTCTTGTCCGTCGGATCCCAAACATTTGCAACTGGACTGGGACTGGCCTGTCACTACCTATCGCGGTGTGCGCGGGGTCGACCGGCCCAATGTGCAGGGTAGCGAGAATATCGGCGATCCAAACGCCGAAGGCATTCTGTACTGGCGGTCGAATGTCAAACCGGCTCATGTAACCGACGGGTTGGCCAACACGCTATTGATTGGCGAGATGGGCCACACACACTATGAGGCCGGACGTAGCTCGACATGGTATGTCTCAGTGAACGAAGACTTCGCATTCAATGTCCTGCCATTTTATGTTGTCGCTGGTACGGCTCCGGCACAATCGCTTTACGGAAGCACGCGCGGGGGGGCTGGCGACCCGTGTCCTTCCTTGGCCGTATATCGCGAGCCATTCCGCCCGACAAACATGTGCAATTACGACAACTTTTGGAGCTACCACTCGCGTGGCTGCAATTTCACATTCGCCGACGGCAGCGTGCGTTTCCTCCCCTACACCGCGGCAGCGGTGATGCCGGCACTGGCAACGCGAAACCAGGGCGACGCGATTGGTGAACTTCCCTGATGGGTTGCGACTCGCGCGACGATTCGCCCGGCGGGCGGCGGGGAACTTATCATAGGGGCATGCCGCACCGTACTCTTCGCGACGCGATTGACGATCTCGAGCGTCATGGCCAACTCCGTCGCATTGACGCGCTCGTCGATCCGCACCTGGAGGCGGCGGAGATTCAGCGGCGGGTCTACGCCGAGCACGGGCCGGCTCTGCTCTTCACGAATGTGAAAGGGTGCCCGTTTCCGCTGGCGAGCAATCTCTTCGGCACGCTGGAGCGGACGCGGTTTTTCTTCCGTCAGACGCTGCCAGCGGTGAAAATGCTGGTGGAGCTCAAGGCCGACCCGGACAAGGTCCGCAAGGCTCCGTGGAAGTATTGGACGCTGCCGTGGCTGCTGTGGCGGATGCGGCCGCGGATGGCGCGGCACGGTGCGATTCTGGCGCACTCGATCCCGGTGGCGGGGCTGCCGCAGGTGGTGCACTGGCCGGAGGATGGTGGAGCTTTCGTCACGCTGCCGGCGGTGTACACAGAGGATCCGAATCACCCCGGCTGGTCCCGGTCGAACTTGGGCATGTATCGCGTGCAACTCAGCGGCAATGAGTACACGCCAGCAGAAGTAGGGTTGCACTATCAGATCCACCGCGGCATCGGCGTGCATCATGCGGCGGCGGTGGCGAAGGGCGAGCGGCTACGGGTGAAT
>JBGSSZ010000430.1:0-3183 GCA_041736785.1 Limnoglobus sp. | reverse complement strand
TCTCGACCGGCCCGCTGGAAGGCGTCAACAACAAAATCAAAACCCTGCAACGCCAAGCCTACGGATACCGCGATGAAGAGTTCTTCCACCTCCGCATCTACTCAATCCACCTGGCCAAGTACGTGCTTCTCGGATGACCCTTAAAAATCCAATGGGAGAAAGCAAAGGCCCGCCAGTGCGAATACCGTCCTGTGCGGGTCTGAACGCGAGGCTGCGGAACTCCTGCGACGGCAGAAAAACTGAAAACTAATTTTTTCGGTCAACGCGGGTCCCGCTCGTTCGTCTTACATGCGTTGTCCACCATCTCGCTGAGGGATCGAGTCATGCCGAAGGCACGGATCGTAGTTGTGGAAGATGAACCGGCCATCCGGCGGGGCGTGACCGACGCTCTGCGTTTGACCGGTTACGATGTGACGGAAGCCGCCGACGGAAACACTGGCTTGTACGAAGCCATCGGTGGCGGGGTCGATCTGGTCCTCCTGGATCTGCTCCTTCCCAAGAAAGACGGGCTCGAAGTGCTCGCGGAACTCCGCAAGTCGCACCCGGCCCGACCGGTGATCATTCTGACGGCCCGCGGCGGTGAGGAAGACCGCGTCCGCGGGCTCAAAATGGGTGCCGACGACTATGTCGTGAAGCCGTTCTCGGCCAAGGAACTGCTCGCCCGTGTTGAAGCTGTGCTGCGCCGGACTATGAAAAAGATACCGGTGATTCTGAGCGTGAAGTTCGGCAAGGCCTGCATCGATCTTCACCGCCGCGAAGTGAAATGGTCGAGTGCCGCCCGCACCGATCTTAGCGAAACGGAAACAGCCGTGCTCAACTACTTGCTGATCAATCGCGAGCGGGCCGTCACTCGCGAAGAACTCCTCGGCCGTGTCTGGGGGATCGGGACCGCCGGACTTGAGACTCGCGCCGTGGACATGCATGTGGCCCGACTGCGAGCCAAGCTCCGCGACCCCTCCGGCACCGATCATCCGGAAGCGATCGTCACCGTACGGGCGACGGGTTACATGGCCGGACCGGGCCTGGTCGTCCGGGAGGAAGCGATCTGATGCGACGCGTCGGCGTCATCACCTATTCCATCATTGTGCTGCTCGCCCTCGGCGGGCTGGCCTGGTTGACCGTGGAATCACTCCACGTCGAAACCGAGCAGCGGATGGCCATTGTCCGCGCCGACGCAGCACAACTCGAACGGCTGGCGCTCTGGCAACTCGACAGCCGACTCTTCCCCGCGTGGGGCGTTGAGAACAATCGCAGCTACGCCCACTACTTCGCATTCTACACGCCGTACCCGTTCGTCTGCACGGATGGCCTGAACGGCGAACCGGCCCCGTCACCGTCGCCGTTGCTTAGTGCGGATCTGCCCGACTGGATGAAGCTGCACTTCCAGCTCGACCGCGAATCGGGCTGGGACTCTCCGCAGGTCGTGACCGCGGCGGGGCGAGCCAAGCTGCGCGGTCAGGTGCTCTCCGATGCTGTCAGCGAGTCGCGCAATAATGTCCTGACCGCACTGCGGCAGGAGTTCGACGCACGTTCCGCTCACGATCAGCTGATGCGGCTCGAGAAGATGAATTTTGACGATTCACCGCTGGCGGTCCCCTACCAGGTCGTGCCGCCTCAAGCGGTGAAGCCTCCGATGCCGGGAGCGAATGTCACCGGCATGATGCTGGGCTCGATTTCCAGGCCTGCAGACCCCAAGGTCGCGGACGACCGCATACCGAAGATCCCGCCGCCTGGCCGAGTCGCGGCACCGCAAGCCCCGTTTCGTGGTGGGTTCTTCTGGCAGCCCGACATCCCGCTGCCCGAGGCCAAGAGGGCCGCACCCACGCAGCAGCAGAGCCTGGCGCAAACGAGCAACAGTTACGATGTCCGCAATCATCTCAGCAAGCGATCCATCAACGAAGTCCGTCCGCAGGGTGATACTGCCCCGAGTGGCGGCGTGGCTGCGACCCGCGTCGTGGTCGAAACACAAAAGCAAATCGAGGCCGAGGACAAGTCATCCAAAGACAACAAAGAACAGATCGAACTGAAAGCATTTTCGCCCGACGGTGCAGCCAACAAGTCCGCGACGGAGTTCTACTCCGCGAACTGCGGCGAGGCGGAACCGCCCGTCGTGACGCTGGCACTCGGCGGTTCGTTGATGTTCTGCCGGGGGCTGTCGAGTCTTCCGGCTGCGGGCTTGGACAGCGAAGCGCCCGTCGATGCCATACCTGCTGTTCCACCCCTGGTCCTGAAGGACAGCACGACTTGGGATGTGCGGCCGCCGATTGTCCAACTCGGACCGATGCGACCCGTCTGGCTGACCACCGCGTCGGGACAGACGGCTCTTGTGCTGGTGCGAGCCGCCAAGCTCGAATCGAAGATTGTTTTCCAGGGCGTCCTGCTCGACTGGCCACGGCTGCAAAGCGTGCTCACGCAGGAGATCCGGGCGCAACTTCCGGAAGCGCGTCTGCAACCGGTGTCGGACACATTGGTGCCCAACGAGCGCCGCATGACGGCGCTGCCCGCTGTGCTTGACCCCGGTCCGGAGCCGCAACCGCGGCCTGCTGGTTGGACACCGTTGCGGATCGGGCTTACGCTCGGCTGGGTCGCCGCGATCCTCGCACTGGCGGCGATCGGCTTCGTCGGCTGGTCGCTCATCGATCTGAGCGAACGCCGCATCCGATTCGTCAGTGCCGTGACGCACGAACTCCGCACGCCTCTGACCGCGATGCGGCTCTACACCGATCTGCTGGTGAGCGGCATGATCGCTGACGAAGACAAGCAGAAGGAGTACTTGCGGACGCTTGGCACGGAAAGCGAACGACTCAATACTCTCATTGAAAACGTGCTCGATTTCGCCAAGCTCGAAAAACGCAGCGTGCAGGCCAATTGTGTGCCGTTGCCGCTCGCGGATCTCATTCAGCAAGTCACGAACACCTGGAGCGATCGACTCACCGGCGAAGGCCGCGAACTGGTAGTGGTCAACACGCTGCCGGCGGGGCAGACCCTGACCACGGATGCCCGCATCGCGGCTCAGATCCTCGGGAACCTGATCGACAACGCCCGCAAGTACAGTCGCGACTGCGACGACCAGCGCATCTGGCTCACAGCCCGACTCAGTGAGCGCAACCGCGTCGTGCTCGAAGTGGAAGACCGCGGCCCCGGAGTGCCCGCCAGCGAATGTGCCAGCATTTTCCGACCCTT
>JBGSSZ010000428.1:0-19422 GCA_041736785.1 Limnoglobus sp. | reverse complement strand
CACGGCTTCTCCTGTCGACAAAGTCCGCCGCCGCTGCCGATGTAATACGTCACGCGGCGGAGGTCGGGTCGGAGATCGATGATGCCGCCGAGCCCAAGGTCGGCGGTCTCGGGGTTGGCCAATGCGGGCGGGACACGACTGACGAAGAGCGTGATCTGCTTGTCGGTGCCGAACAGGCCACCCTGAAAGGGAAGATCGGCAGCAGCGACGCCTTCGGATTCTGACAGGTCTGTCGTACCGGTGGCCACGCCGGCAGCGGTCTCTTCGGAGCTGGCCGTGCTGGGCTCCGTGGGAGCGGCACCGGTAGTGGTCGTCGCTGTGGCGGTGCCGAGTTCCACGTCTTCGGGGATACCACCACCCGACTTCGGCGGCATAGGACCAATGCAGCAGGCGAGGTCGATTGTGAGACGGTTGGCAATGGCCTGAGTGAAGTTTCCGCGGTCGACGACATCGCGACCGGCATTGGCCTGGTTGAGCGTCGCATCGAATGTCACATAAACTGCCCCAAGCAGGAGCAACCCGATTACGCTCGCCAGCAGCACTTCCAGCAGCGTGAAGCCAGACCGCGGCTTGATGACGGCGATCATGGCGTGCTCTCGGTGGATTCGGGATTCGGGATCTCTGACGCCGTGCCCATCTGCGCCGGATCGAGCACCATCTGCGACAGCGTGACGGTGTGCGTTTTCCCGCCAAAGGGATGACTGACGGTCACAGTGACGTTGAACAGATTGGGGATCTGCGTCTGCACGGACTGGACTTCCCACGACCAGGAGATTTCGTCTTCGAAGGTCCCGGAGCCGCCGCTGACGGGAGAGATCACACCAGCCTCGACCTCGGCGAGCTTCGATTGAGCGAGGCGGGTGCCGTCGGATTGGAGTTGGGTCTCGAGGGCACTCTCGGTGCCGAGATCGACGAGCCGGAAAATGGGGACCATCGCGAGCAGAAAGATCGCCAACGCCAGCAGCACTTCGATCAGCGTGATGCCCGGGCGGTTGAGACGCAGCGTCAGCGGCTCGACCTTCACTGGCTCTGTTCTCCACGGCTGACTGTGCAGAGGCCGGTGATGCCACGCAGGCGGATGATCACCGAGGAGACTCCAGTTTCGGAGACGGTGACTTCAACGGCGTCTTCGCGACACGTGCCGTCCGGGAGGAACGTGGCCACGCGCTTCCAGCCCGATTGATCCTGTGTGCCGCCGCCGTCATCGTCGGAGGTCGTCACGGTCGCGGTCACGCCGACGGGCAGATCGTCTTCGCGAATGACCGGGCCACTGGTGGCGTCATCGTCATCGGCGGCCGTTGGCAATTCGCCCAGCGACTCGAAGGTATCCGGTGCGATCCGCACCCGCTTGCCATCCAGATAAATCGCAAAGCGGTAGGGGATGCCGTCTTCGATCGCTTTGGATCGGGCTTTGGAGATATAGCTCTGCAGCACATCCGCCCCGGCTTTCGTGCGCGTGTCGCCACGCATGCTCGACATATTCGGCACCAGAAAGGCACCGAGGATGATGATCGCAGCCAACACTGCGATCAGTTCGAGCAGTGTGAAGCCACGGCGGGTGTTTCGCGAAAGAGTCGTCATGACGGAAGGTCCTGGGTACGGGAAGTCATTCGCTTGGACGGGGTCTTAATTGTTCGGCCAGACGATCGGTTCGCCGTATTTGTTGAACGTGAAGAACTGGACGCGTTCTTCATCGAGCGCCTTGAACTGGTACTCCTTGTACCAGGGGTCGATGAGCCCCTGCACGCCGTTCTCCAGCTTGGGGGCGATGTGCTGAACAAGGTCCAGATTGGTGGGATTGAGTTCGCCTCCGGACCGAGCCACTTCGCCGCGGTAGATCCGCTCGAAGGCCTGCATGTCCATGCGGGCTTTGTCCACCTTGGCATCTTCGAGGTAGCGGAACACGGCCACGCTGGCGACGGAGGCCAGCACGAGCAGGATCGCTACCACGATCAGCACTTCGAGCAGCGTGAACGCTGAACGACGTTCGAGAGGACGGCGAGTTGTGGTCGAGGCAATCATGGAATTCTCCAGCAGGCGGGCAAACGGGTCAGTTGAAGTATAGACGGCAGATCTTTAACCAATTATGAGAGAAACTCTCGCGGTAGGAACGACCGAGGCTGCAGGGAATAACCTCATCAATCGGTCAATGTTTCAGGCAGGCTTCAAGTCTCATCAAACATCAATCTTTTCAGCGATTCGGCGGGGTCAACGTCAGCACTGGCAGGGAGACTTTTATACGCAAAACGCCGCTCTGCCGCAAGCCCGACGGTGGAAAACGATTGTCCCACTGGATTTGGGGCACTTAACGCTCGAAGGTCACGGCTCAGGTCTGCAAATGAGCCCTGAGCCTTGAGTTTTTCAGCCAGGTGCCACACGGAATGTGACACCTCGAGAAAGACCGCTATTTCACCGTCGAGCCCATCTTGAACACTGGCAGCAGCAGCCCGGCCACCACCAACAACACAATCACTGCCATCACCAGCAGCATAATCGGCTCCAGCAGTTTCACCATCAGGTCCAGGTTGCGTGCGGTTCGCTTCTCCAAGCTGTCAGCGACATCGATCAGCACCTTTTCGAGATTGTTAGACTCCTCGGCGATGCCGATCATCTCCACGACATCGGCAGGGAAGTACGCGCAGCGTCGCAACGGGTCGGCGAGCTTCTGCCCGCTGGTCACGTTCTCCGCGGATTGATCGATGGCTTCTGCGAGGACCTTGTTGCCGGTGGAGTCCTTGGCGATGGAGAGCGCTTTGAGGATCGGGATGCCGTTGTGCAGCATGGTGCCGAGGATGCGGGTGAACCGCGACAGCGACAGGGCCAGCGAGATCTTGCCGAAAAGCGGCACACGCAGCTTGAACCCATCGAAGGCATATCGCCCGGGTCCACGGGTCCAGCGCACGAGCCAGACGATGCCCGCAACGAGTGCCACGCCGAGCAATAGGCCTTCGATCGACTGCATGAAATGGCTGGCAGCGATCAGCCAGGATGTCAGTGTGGGCAGCTCGCCTTTTTCCTTCAACCGGTCGAAGATCGGCTCGAACTTCGGCACGAAGAAGATCACGAGCACGTTCAGTACCGTGAACCCGGCGACCGCGAGGAAGACCGGATACGCCAGTGCGCCGATGACTTTGGATTTCAGATCTTCCTGATTCTCGACAAACGACGCGGTGCGTTTGAGCACGTCTTCGAGGAAGCCGCCTTCCTGACCGGCGCGGACCATGCTGACGGCAAGCTCGTCAAAGATGCGGGGGTGATCGCTCATGGCGTCGGCGAGGTTGGTGCCGTCAGCGACTTTGAGTCGCACGTCGCGTATCACGGCCGAAAGCCGATCGCTGGAGCTGAGCCGCTCGAGCAGTTCGAGGCTGCGCATCAGTGGCACGCCGGAATGCATGAGATCGGCGAGTTGCGAATACATGGTCGCAAGCGTCCGTCGACTCACGCCGCTGAAGAACCCGCCTCCCGCCTGCGAGGCCTTGGCGATCGCGATCTTGACCGGGAAGAGCCCTCGCCCTTCGAGCGTCGTCGCCGCTTCGCGCTCCGAGCCTGCGCTCAGTGTGCCGGTGGTCTTTGTCCCTGCCGATTCAAAAGCTTCGTAGGTGAAATCGGGCATCAGGAAATGTCCCCGGCTGTGGTGCGGGCGACTTCATCAATGGTAGTCACGCCGTTCATGACTTTGCGCCAGCCATCCTGCCGCAGCGTGAGCATGCCGCCTTTGAGAGCCTCGAAGCGAAGCACACCGGCGTTGGTCCGCTGCACGATCAGGTCTTTCATGAGGTCAGTATTGACGAGCAGTTCGTGGATGCCGGTCCGACCGCGATAGCCACCTTGACGGCACGAGCGGCAGCCGCTGCCCTTCCAGAGCCGCAACGCATTCGTGGTCGCTGAAGTGTCACTCGGCGTCGGCTGTGTGTCGAAGACCGGATCGGGGGCCGCGGTGCTGAGGGCCTGCTTCGGAAAATCGATTGGCATCTCATCCGGTTCCGGAAAGTACGCCGTGCGGCAGTCGGGGCAGATCGTCCGCACCAGACGCTGAGCCATGACTCCTTCGACGGTGCTGGCGACGAGGAACGGCTCCACACCCATGTCGATGAGACGCGTGAACGCGCTCGGGGCATCGTTGGTGTGCAGCGTGCTGAACACGAGGTGACCGGTGAGCGAGGCCTGGATCGCTGCCTCGGCGGTCTCCATGTCGCGCATTTCACCGATCAGAATCACATCGGGATCGTGCCGCAGAATGCTTCGCAGAGCACTGGCGAAGGTCAGGCCGATCTTCGCGTGCGTCTGGATCTGGCTGATGCCGTCCTGCTGATATTCGACCGGGTCTTCAACGGTGATGATCTTGAGCGTTTCGGATTTGACTTCGTTCAGTGCGGCGTACAGCGTGGTTGATTTGCCCGAACCGGTGGGCCCGGTGACGATCACGATGCCGTGCGGCAGATCGATCATCTTGCGGAAGCGAGCATCGACTTGGCCGTCCATGCCAATGTTTTTCAGGTTGAAGACCATGCGGCTCTTGTCGAGCAGACGCATGCAGATGCCTTCGCCGTGGCTCATGGGAATGATGCTGACGCGGACATCGACCTCACGGCCGCTGACACGCATCTTGATGCGGCCATCCTGCGGCAACCGCTTTTCGGCGATGTTCAGCCGTGCCATGATCTTGATACGGCTGACGATTGCCGCGCTGAAGCGGTTGATCTCCGGCGGCAGGTTCTGTTCTTGGAGCAGGCCGTCGATGCGATAGCGGATGCGGATCGCGTTTTCCTCATGCTCCAAATGGATGTCGCTGGCCCGCTCGTTGGCGGCCTCCATCAGGATCTCGTTCACGAGCTTGACGACGCTCGCTTCCTGAGCCTGCTTGGCGAGTTCGCTGTCGTCGGTCTCAATGTCTTCGAGAAGTTCGACGTCGTCGCGGGCAGCCATGAGCGTGCTGACGGTATCGCCGCCAACGCCGAAGTGCTGCTTGAGCAGTCGGGTGATTTCGCGAGGGCTGGCGAGCACGGGGTGGACGTGCAGACCAGTGAGCGTGTGGAGTTCGTCGAGCGCATAGGCGTCGTAGGGGTCGCCGGTGGCGATGACGACGGTGCCGTTGTTGCGGGCGAGCGGCATCAGATTTTTGCGGTGGATCAGCTTCAGCGGCAGACTTTTCACCGCCTCGGGTTCGATCGTCGCTTCGGTGAGGTCGACCCAATCGAGCCCGAACTGCGTGGCCAGGACCTTCATCACTGCGTCTTCGGGAGCGAAGCCTTTGTCGATGAGCGTGAAGTGCGGCGGTTTGTCGGGTGCCGCGGCGATGGCTTCCGAGGCGCGGGCGCGGTCCGTCTCCGAGAGCACGCCGCGTTCCAGAAGAGCGTCCAGCAATTGCATGAAGTAGGTACCCGGTACAGAGTGCGCCAGTTTCAATCTTAGCCGAAGCGGATGAGAAAGTGCTGAGGATGGCGATTCGACTTGCGGTTTCGCAGGCGGAATGACTATGAAACAAGTGCTGACCTGACCGTTCCGGATCGAAAGGAAACTCAGATGGTGACGATTGCTCTGGATGGTCAGGCTCTACACGTGCCAGCGACGGTTCGCAGCCATCGAGGCTTTCAAAAGTGGATCCTCTCCGGTGCCGTCCCGGACGAAGCCAGACTCCACTACATCAACAACGAAATCTGGTTCGATCCCATGCCCGAGCATGCGCTGTTTCACAATCGGATCAAAACCCAGGTGTCGCACCAGATTTTCGCCGTCGTTCAAGCAGACAGCCTCGGCTCGTGGTTCGGCGACGGGATGACGCTGATCAGCAAACGCGGCGACTTCACGACCGTGCCGGATGGCATCTTTATTTCCAACGATAGCGAAGAGAAGCAACGGGCGACGCTGATTGGATTGAAAGGTAAGCCCGGTGCCACTGCGATTGCTGGTGTGCCGGACCTGACGCTCGAGGTGGTCAGTGAAACCTCGGTTGTGAAAGACACCGAGTGGCTGATGTCGGGATACTGGAATGCGGGCGTTTCCGAATATTGGCTGATCGACGCACGGCGCGGCGGTATTGAGTTCAGTATTCATCGACGCACGGCCCGCGGCTTTCAACCGGCACGCAAAAACGATGGATGGTTGAAATCCAACGTGCTCGGGCACGCGTTCCGTTTCGTGGCCAACGGTACGCGCTTCGGCCAACTGCTTTACACATTTGAATGTCGATGATCGAGGACAGTTCGCGCGTTGCGTACCAGCCCTGCATGCTTCGCGCGGAGCAGCGGCGTCCCGCGAAACTGCTGTCGATATTCGCCATCGCTCATCGCGAGTACGACCCTGCCGTCAATTGACGCCAGACTCGCATCATGCGGCAGAGCCGAGTCGCCGGCGAAGCGGTTCCACGGGCACACTTCCTGGCAGACATCGCAGCCAAACAGCCAGCCATGCAAGTCGGTCCCCTCAGGCAGCGGGCCGCGGTGTTCGATGGTCAGGTAGCTGATGCACTTCGTGGCATCGAGTGTGCCCGGCTCGGGGAACGCTTGCGTTGGGCAGGCATCCAGACACGCGGTGCAGGTGCCGCAGTGATGGGTTTCAAAAGGCACATCGAAATTGAGATCGAGATCGGTGAGCAGGGCCGCAAGGAAGAAATAGCTTCCTTGATGCGGGTTGATCAGCATGGTGTTTTTGCCGATCCAGCCCAGGCCGGCCCGACGTGCGAAGTCGCGTTCGAGCAGGGGCGCGGTATCCACGACGCCGCGCGAGCGGCAGCCGGGCACTGTCTCCGCGAGCCAGGCGCAGAGCAGATTCAGCTTGTCCCAGATGACGTGGTGATAGTCGGGCCCTTGAGCGTAGCGGGCAACTCGAGCGTGCTGCGGTGGCAACGGGTCGGGATGCGAGCCGGAATGATAGGGAAGCCCCAGCATCACGACAGTGCGAACGCCATCGAGAATGGCGTTCGGATGTCGGCGGGCCTCGCGGCGGTCGTGGAGGTATTGCATCCCGCCGGCGTAGCCAGCGTCGAGCCAAGCCTCGAAACGCGAAAAGGTATCGGCTTCACTAGCCGACGTGATCCCGCAAAGGGAAAAGCCGAGACGATACGCTTCAGCCTTTAAGCCTATTTTGAGATCGCTCGCCATTGGTGATTCTTCAAGTGGCACGAGTGTGAGCGAAGAACGGATACGATAGGACAGCAAATGTGAGGAGGAAAAAAGACATTGAAACCAATTCGATTAATGAATTGCTCTCGGCCACGAGGGCGTAGATGAGGAATGAGGCCACCGCCAGGAAAGGAATTATGACGGATCGCACTACAGCCATGAATAATGATTCGAATCTCATTTCAGTCCATACGCACCGTGGCGCCGAAGTTTTTCTGTTGAGCGTTGATGAAGTACGTGACGCAGGCCGCGTCGATCAGGTCCGGGCTGAAGTTCACCCGCTCCATATTGTACTTTGCGATCGACATCATCTGATCAAGAATGTCGCGTGGCTGGCACATGCGGAATGGCCGTTTCATGGGGGCGTACCACTTGTTGATGAGATAATCTACGCCGCTGGGATCGTATTCGACGCGACGGCCGCGGCAGACGAGTTCGAAGATCTGGCGGAACTGCTCCTCACTGGGGTCGCGGATCTCAATCTTGAACTTGATTCGCCGCAGGAACGCCTCATCCGCCAGTTGGTTCGGATCGAGATTTGTGCTGAAGATCAGCACTTCGTCGAAGGGCACCTCGATCTTGGTACCCTGCACGGTGGACAGATAATCGTATTTCTTCTCGAGGGGCACGATCCAGCGGTTGAGCAGGTCCATGGCCCGCACCTGCTGCCGACCGAAGTCGTCGATCATGAAGATGCCGCCGTTGGCCTTCATTTGCAGCGGTGCTTCGTAAAACTTGCCGGTCGGGTTGTAGCGCAGATCGAGCATCGGCATGGTGAGTTCACCACCGACGACGATGGTTGGCCGCTTGATGCGCACATAGCGGCGGTCGTAGTCGCTGCCGCGCTTCAGGAGCGGTGAGGACTCCGCAGCCGATTCCTCGTCCGGCACGACCGTGTGGAGGATCGGGTCGAACACGCGAATGATCTGATTGTTCGCTTCGACGGCGTAGGGCACGTAGATGGTGTCGCCCATGAGCCGCGTGATGCGTTCCGCGACGCTGGTCTTGCCGTTGCCGGGGAAACCGAAAAAGAAGATCGACGACGCCGAGTTGATCGCGGGACCGATCTCGTTGAAGACATCCTCGGTGATGATCAGGTCTTCGAACGCTTTGCGAATTGTCCGCCGGGTCACGATCAGTTTTTTCACTGTCTGTGCCAAAACTGACTCGCAATAATCGGCGAACGGCACCGGCAGCGGGCCAACGTAGGTGGTCTTGCTCATCGCCTCTTCGAGTGCTGCGGCACCTTTGGGCGGCTTGATCTCATAGATAAACGCCGAATCGCCACCGCCCGAGCCGCGCTGGCCGATAATGTCCACCAGACTCTGCTTGCGCATCGCCTGCAGCACCGGGCTCAACACGGGGAAGGGAACGCAAAGCTCCTCCGCGATCTCGCCACCGCTGGTCTGCCCCCGCGTAAAGATGGTCCGCAGGATCATGTCGAACATGCTGCTGATGCTGAGTCCGAGTTCCTCCCATTTCGACGGTGTCCGCGGCACATAGAGGTTACCGGTCTGCGGCATGCCTTCTTCGTCCGTCGGCGGTGGATCGCCTAGCAGGGTCACGCCGTCGAGGCTCCCGAACCGCTCAGCATCCGCGAGCAGCGTCTCAAAATGAAGCTTGTGAAGTCGAAGGTGCTCAATCGCTTCCTTGTCGTTCTTCTCCTCCGCGGCTGCGAGACAGTCGAGGACCGCAGGCGCGATGGCGTATTTCACTCCGTCGATGTAGAGGTGGTGCAGGTACTCGCCGGGGCGTACGAAGCAATCGGGAGTGCTGTCCGGCGTGGCCAGCATCTGCTCGTAGAACTCTTTGGCAATGATGAACCGCACGGCTGGCCTCGCTGAGATCACAGCCATCATACGACATGAAAACGCGAACAGCGGCGCCGTCGCCGCTGTTATGGACACGTGATTCCGATGTCGCTCAGATCGTGATCCCGAAGCGGCCGCCAAATTGAGCGAAATCCACTGAGCCGTCGATGGTACCGTTGTTGTCGAAATCAAAGGCACTCCCACCGACGCCGGGCGAAGTCCCGAAGACGGTGCCGAACTGAGCGAAGTCGGTGCTGCCATCGACGGTGCCGTCGCCGTTGATGTCGCCGAAAAGCCGGAAGAAATCGTTGGTGATGTTGCCGACGAGGCTGTAGTCGCCGCCGGCTGAGCCGTTGCCGTCGCCGTCGAGCAAGCCGTTGGCATTGCTGACCTGGCTGGCGGCGATGCCGAGCGTGTAGCGACCATCGCTGAGCGAGCCGAAGTCGAGCGAGCCACCGCCGAAGCCGAAGGTGATCTTGCTGAAGCCGCCAGTCGTGTCCACGTTGGTGATGGCCAGATTGACCGGGATGCTGGTCTTCTGGTTGGTCAGGGTGAACGCGCCGACAGGTGCGGTGACGACCTGATCGAAGGTCACGGTGAGATCGGTCACGCGAGAGCGCTGGACACTGCCCGTGTTCAGTTCGGCACTGGTCACCTTTGCGGCGTCAGGCACGACCGCGGTGAAGAAACCGAAATTGAGCGGGGCGTAGTTGGTGCCGGAGACCGCTCCCGCGATGAAGTGGTTTTTCACATTGTTGGCGACATCGACGCGGCCGATAAAGATGTCCATGTCGGCAGTGGCGGAGTTGTCGGCCCAGGTGGTAACGAAGCGGCCCTGGACGTAGTCGATGTCGTTGTAGTCGCCGTAGTCGTTGCCACCGCCACCGACTGCGGACGACTGGCCCGTGGTGAGTCGCACGTTCGGAGTCCAAGTCACACCGCCGTCGAAGCTGGCGGCCGCGTAGTAGTGTGTCAAGGTGTTGGCAGCGTCGTCACGGGTGTCGTAGAAGCTCACCGCCAGATTTCCAGTGGTCGGCTCCATGGCGACCCGCGGGAGGAACTGAGCGTTCCCAGGACCGTCGTCGTTGACCCGGATGCGTGGGCTCCACGTCGCACCGCTGTTGTCGGAGTAGCGGGTGAAGACTTCGAAGTCGTTCCCTTCGTTGATTACTTCGTCGTTGTACACGATATACATACGGCCGTGGTTCGGGCCGCCGGTCGTGTCCCAGGCGAGATCGGGCTCAGCATCGACGCTGCGTTGGGGCTGTGCCGGGAGGAAGTCGAACCCGCCGACGTTCGTTGGCGTGATGATGGATTGAGCGCCGAAGGGTGCCGGCCCGGTGCCATCGGGGTCGAGGTTGAAGTAGAGATTGTCAGGACCTTGACCGCTGCCAGCGTTGACGTAGACGACCGCGACTTGGCCCGTCGGACCTATGACGATGTCGCCAAAGTTGCCACCCACGCTGCTGGAACCTGGCGTGATCTGCTGGGCTGGTATCGCTCCCACAACACCGGCAGCATTGATCTGCATGCTGACCACGCGGAGTCCGCCGCCGGCGCGATCTTGGAATGCGAGCGTCTGCTGGCCTACGGTGGCCGAGGGGCCGACAGCAATCGACGGGTGATCCGACGATCCGAAATCCTGAACCAATGTGAACGTGGCTCCGCCATCCGTGCTGCGTGCGAGGGCCGTGGTGATGTTGTTGGTCAAGTAGACCATCCAGAGATTGCCGTACTTGTCCCATGCGGTGTTGGCATCGCAGCAGGCGGTGCTTGTCGCGTCGCTACCAGTGGGAAGCAGGCGATTGGTCCAGGTGGCACCGGAATCGGTGCTGAAGGAGGCGTTCAGCGCGGCACCGCCCGTCGAAGTGTTCGAAGCGGTGAAGAGCCGGCTCGGGTTGTTTGGATCGATGGCGACGGTCGACTCATTCTGATCGCCGGAACGCACGCCGGTGTTCACGGGCGGCAGCACGCTGAGGCCATTGCGGATCGGCGCGGTCAGAGTGTAGTTCACGGGCTCGAGGGCGGCGACGAAGTAGTTTTGCCCCGGAGCGATGCTGGCGAAGGTGTAGTTGCCGTTGCCATCAGTGGTCGTGCTGACTTCCACGCCGTCGAGGACGCCATTCTGATTCGTGTCAAGAAACACGACGACATTGGGCAGAACAGCTTCGCCGCTGTCTTTGCTGCCGTTCTTGTTGGCGTCGGAAAAAGCGAGGCCGCTGATGGACGCGGGTTGAGCGCGGTTGCCGAAGTTGATGCCGCTCTTGCCTTGGTTGGTCGCAAGCGTGACGACTTGGGCCGCTCCGCCAACAGGGAACACCTGGGTCTGCCCGGGGGGCGGGGACTGCTGCTTGAGTGTGTAGGTCCCTGCGGTGAGCCCGGCGAGGAAGTAGTCGCCGCTGCTGTCGGTGACGCCGAACGCCTCGCTCGGTGTTGTGATGATCAGCGACCAGGCATCGAGGCTACCGCCGTCGGTGTTGGTGTCGTCGGTCACCGTAAGGGTCCAGACACCATTGGCGGATTGACCATCGAAGGCAGCGAGCAGTCCTTCCGGTTGGAAGCTGCCTGTGAACGGCGCCGAGCCCGTCGTGATCGAAACCGCGGCTTCGTCGTCGAAGGTCGTGTTGATATAGTTGTTGGCACTCCCGCCGTTATCGGTCGACAATTCCACTTTCGTGCCCGCCGGGCTCGTCAGATAAATATCGACATCCGCATCGTAGGTGTGGCTGATCGTGAGATTCACATTGAGATCAAAGATGTTACCCAGCCCCGCGACATTCAGCGTCGAAGTGATGGTGGGTGTTCCCGTGGCGGAGATCGCGATCGGGACATCCGTGGAGGTTTTGGTGGAGCTGCTGACGTCGAGAATATTGTTGCCATTCTGATCGGCATAGATCACGATGCCACTCTGCCCGGCTTCGCCGCCATCGATAGTGCCGTCGGCATCGAGATCGTTGAAGACGTTGCCGTAGATGCTGCCACCGGGTCGGCGGTTGGCGAAATTGCCCGTGAAACTGCCCACCGCCGAGAGTGTTGGTGTGTGCACTCCGCTGGCTGGGGTGGTCACGCTGAAGCCGGGTGGAGCGATCTCCCGCACGTTGTATGTGCCCGCTGGGAGGCCTGTGAAGCTGTAGGCACCGCTGCTGTTGGTGACGGTGTTTGTTTCGCCTCCACCTCCACCGATTTCGATCGACCAGGAATTCAACGTGCCAGTATCCACCCCGGCCGCATCACGGACTTCCAACTGCCAGTTGCCGGCAACATTTTCACCGTCGACAGTGGAGAGTAGCTGCTCAGGTATGAACGATCCCGTGAAGGGCGCTCCCCCCGCGGTGATGTTGGTCGCGGCCTCATCGTCGAAAACGGTGTTGATGTAGTTTTCGCCGGATCCGCCGTTACTGGTCGAAAGTTCGACTCGCGTGCCGATGGGGCTGATCAGAAAAATCTGCAGATCGCCGTTATACGTATGCGTGATGTTGATTGTCACGTTCACATCGGTGACCGTGCCAGCGCCAGCGATTGCGATGGTTGAGGTGATGGGCCCGCCAGGGCTGTCCGGGATCGGAATCGGCGTGTCGGCGGAGTTGCCGGTCGCGGTGCCCGTATCGAGGATGCCGTTGTTGTTGGCATCGAGGAAGACCGTCACACCCGCGAGGCCCGGTTCGCCGCCGTTCTGGGTCGTGCTGCCGTCGATGTCGTTGAAGGCGACGCCGCTAATCGTGGCGGGCACGCTGCGATCTTCAAGCTGCACAAAGTTCAGCAGAGGTCGCGGTGGTACCAGACTTCGGAAACGGCGGGTGCGGAAAGCCGAGAAGGGCGAGCGAGCCATAGAAAAACCTCAACCAAGGAGAGGAATGATTGCTTGCCTGTAACGTACAGCAGTTACCAAACCGTTACAAACGCAAAAATCGGAACTGCTGTCAATTTGTCAGACGTGCGAAGCCGAAGTGACCGTCACAAGTGGAGATAAAGGGAGTCGAACCCTTGACCTCTTGAATGCCATTCAAGCGCTCTACCAACTGAGCTATATCCCCTTGTAGAAGAAAAAGTACTGGCTCGGGGCCGTGTCGTCAAGATTCACTTGATCGTCTTCCGCGTGGCGAGGTCGTACTTCGCTCCCGCTTTCAACGACAGATAATCGGGCGACTGGTTCGCGGCCGCGGCGTCGTAGATCGCGACCACTCCGTGGCCAAGGACTTCGGCGGTGCTGCCCTGAACGACGATCGCCGTCGCTTCATCGATACCAATACCAAGGAACTGCGGGTGCCGCTTCATGAGTCCGGTCATGTCGCGATCGCGCCGCTTGGCGAAGAAGTGCTGATCGACGGCACAACCGGGGAGATAACCAAAGCCTTTCTCGTAGCCCTCGGCGGCGATTTGCAGATTGCCGAGCGGGTGGCCGCGGGGCATGTACTCGCTTTGAATGCTGGCCCCTGCCGAGGAGCCGCCAATCACGCCGCCACGATCAAGTACCTCGCGGAATCGCTTAGCAGTCAGTGTGTTTTCGTAGGCATCGATGAACCGCCACTGCCGCCCGCCGCCGAACCACACGCCTTTTGCCTCCAGCAGCACTTTGCTGAATTCCGGATCGTCCGCCGTCTTGCGATCGCGAGTGTGCAGTACTTTGACATTCTTCGCGCCCCACTGTTTGAGGAACCTGTCCTCGCTGGCGGCACTGGCGGTTTCGCTAGCGGTGGGCACCGCCACGATCAGCGCATCTTTGCCGCCGGCGAGGGCGAAGAAGCGATTCATGATTTCGCTGGTGGTGCCACCGCCGCCGATGATGACGAGCGCGCCGCGCTCCACGACCGGTTTGCCAGGCTTCACGGGAGGGAAAGGCTCCTTCGCCGCCCGGTTCGCCGCGGCTCGGCGGAGTTGAAACAGGTCCGCTTTTTGCTTCGACTTCAGGCTCTGTTCCAGCCACTGTTGCCCCGCACCGGGCGTGAGGTAGACCGTCGCGGTGGAGTCCCCCAGCACTTCGAGGGTGCGGCCGCTCACGATCACTGCCGTGCTCTCATCCACGCCCAGGCCGACCAGTCCGGGATTTTTTTCGAGCAACCCCTTGAGCCGGCCTTGGCGCTTGCGCTTGAGGAAGTGCTGATCGGTGATGAATCCGGGCAGGAAGCCGAAGCCTGTGTCGCTGGTAGCTGTGGTGGTGCCGCCGGTGATCATGGGGTCGCTCATGAGCGCGGCACCCGCACTCGTGCCGCCGAGTGTGCCACCGCGGGCGAGGAGATCGCGGAACGCTTTCTCAGTCTTGGTGCCCAAATAGGCCTTGGTCACACGCGCCTGATCGCCGCCACTGAACCACACCGCGGTCGCCTCCGTGATCGGTTTCACAAATTCATCCGTGTCGGCCACCTTGCGATCGCGCGTGTGCAGCAGTACCACGCTTGCGGGGTTCAGCTTCTTCCAGTCTTTCAGATACGACTCCGCTTCCTCCGGTTTGTCCGCTGACGCGCTGGCCGTCGGGATCACCACGATCTTTGCGTTCGACTTCCCTGCGAGGGCGACGAACTTTTCCCGCACCACGTCGGGCAGTTTCCCGCCGCCGACGATCACCAGCGAGCCTTTGAGTTCTTCGATCGGCGGTGCCCCGACCGCGGTCAATGCCGTGGCCAGCAGGCAGATGATTGAGAGTTTCATGCTGAAATGATACAAGAACCTGAGGACGCGCCATCGCATTGGAGCCCGACCATGAATCGTCGTGAGATGCTTGCGGCGTCAGCCGCCGTCACAGTCTGCCCCTGGGCGTGGGCCACGGAGCCGCCGCGCGACGAGCGCGAGTTCAAGAGCATCTACGAAAGCTCCTTTCCGCTGATTGTGCCGAGAACGCTCGAACTCTGGCAGCAGCGGGCCGAGCGGATCCGCGAGCAGGTGCTGGTCGCCACAGGGCTGTGGCCGATGCCTGAGCGCACTCCGCTCAATGCCGTGGTGCACAGCCCGATTGACCGCGACACCTACACGATCGCCAAGGTCTATTTCGCCTCGCGGCCAGGGCACTACGTCACGGGCAATCTGTACAAGCCCAAGGCGAGCCTTAGTCAGCCGGGTGTGCTCTTCGCTCACGGCCACTGGGCCAAGGGCCGATTCATGGAGGCGTCCGACGCGGAGATCAAAGCCGCACTCGCCAGCAAGGCCGAGGACACCCGCGAGAGTGCCCGGTATCACATGCAAGCCGCGTGTGCCGCACTCGCTCAGCGCGGCTACGTCGTCTTCCAGTACGACATGGTTGGCTACGCGGACAGCACTGCCATCGGCCATGTCAGCAAGTCCGGCGTGCCGCATCCGAACGGGTTCGCTGACCTCGATGGCGAACTCCGACTCCAGAGCCTCATGGGGCTCCAGACTTGGAACAGCCTCCGCGCCGTCGATTTCCTACTCAGCGTCGAAGGGATTGATGCCAAGCGCATCGGTATGACCGGTGCCAGCGGCGGCGGCACGCAGACCTTCAGCACCGCGGCTCTCGATCCGCGCATCGGGGCCGCTGTGCCCGCTGTGATGGTGAGTACCAGGATGCAGGGCGGTTGCGTCTGCGAGAACTGCTCTCTGCTCCGCGTCGGCACCGGCAACGTCGAGATCGCCGCCCTGATCGCACCGCGACCCCTCGCACTGACGTGTGCCGACGACTGGACCAAGGATGTCCTCACGCAGGGCTACCCCGAACTGCAGGCGGTCTACGCACTGCACGGCAAGCGCGAGAACGTGCAGGCGAAAGCCTGGCCTCAGTACAAGCACAACTACAACCAGAGGGCACGCGAGTTTATGGAGACATTCTTTGCAAGACATCTCGAGGGCAAAGACGAAGTCGTGAACGAGCCGGCATTTGTGCCCGTGCGGCCCGTGGAGTTGAGCGTGTTCGACGCGAAGCACCCGCGGCCCAAAGACGAACTCAACGCAGCCGAGCTGCGGAAGACGATGACGAAGACTTATGCCTGTGATTCGAAGGCACTGCGGGCTATGCTTGCCGACGAGATGCCGCAGCGGGTCGCACTCCGCCATGGCCCGAAGGAGACCAAGGTCGATGGCGTGACCATTCACGAGGCGTGGTTCGGCCGCGACGATGAGAAAGACGCCGCTCCCGGGCTCGGTATGTTTGGCCCGAAATACGACGGCAGCAGTGCCGTCATGTGGGTCCATCCCAAGGGCAAAGCCAGCCTCACCGCCGACGGCAAGCTCGTCCCCACTGCCCGCACACTCATCGACGCCGGCTATGCCATCTCCGTGTTCGATCTTTTCTCGCCCGCCAAGTATCCCATCAATCCGGTCTATGCCGGGTTCACCTTCGGCTACAACCGATCGCTCCTCGCTGAGCGGGTTCACGACCTCCTCACGCAGATGTGCTTCATCACCACGATGCTGAAACCGAAGAACCTGCGGATGATTGGCTGGGGCAAGACCGGCCCCGAGGCTGCGATTGCTCTGGCTGCGAATCCGAAGCCCTTCGCGAAGGCGGTGCTCGATCTCCAGCACTTCGACTTCGCCGGGCTGAAGAGCGTCAACGACGAGATGATGTTGCCCGGCGCGCTGAAGTATGGCGGCCTGCAGGGGATCATGGCATTGATCGCCCCGACGCCGTTGGCGGTGTTCAACGTTCCGAAAAATCTGAAGCTGGAACAGTCTGTGAAGCTGGACGAGAAGCCGATCACCGACGCCGCCGCGGTTGCACTGCTGCTGAAGTGACGGCTGCGGACTGGTGAATGATCACTTGCTGAGTTGCTTCAAGACCAGCGACACATCGTCGCGTTGCACGTCCAGCTTGCGGGACAGACTATTCAACTCCGTGGCATGGTCCGGATACTTCGCCGCTAGCATGAGGAGCATCAGACGCTTTTCTTCCGTACTCATGATCGCATTCAAGGCCATCTTCATATCAAGCGGCTGTTTTCCCTCGAGCATCGCTGCGAGTTTCCGTTCATCCCGGCCCTGCTGAGCCAGGTACTGGGCATAGTCTTCCATCAGCGCGTCGGCTCGCTTCACCTGACCGGCTTTCCGCAAGGCGAGAGAAGTCAGTGCAAAACTCGAAGCCAGTTGGGGTGATTCACAGAGTGTGGCCGCTGCGTCAATTTCGTTTTCGAGCAATGCGAGTATGACGGCACTGCCTAGTGAATGCTGTTCGCTGGGTTGTTGGGCCATATGTCTGCGGTATGCCGCGGCATCTCCGCGTGCTAACGCCTCAGCGAGCGATAGCCGGATCGTGGCATGGGGATCATGCAGTGAATCGTTTGCGGCCAAGTCACGGGCGGTTTGGATCATGTCGTTATCATTCTTCGCTACGCCGATCCGCATGAGCACGGCAGCATGACTTGGGTAAAGTCCCTGATTGGGTCGACGGCTGACCAAACTCAGATAGGTGTCGTAGTCGCCATGTGCCCAGAGTGCTTCCGCGTAAAAGTGCTCGAACGAGAGATTGTCCGGCTTGGCTTCACAGGCCTGACGGGAATACAGCACCGCCTTGGCATAGTCTGCCTGTGCCAGCGCGTGAAATGCCAGGGAATACTGCGCGTAGGCCGAAGGGGGCGTCGCCGTGGCGGCCGCCCGGATCATTGCCAGGCTCACCGCTGGATCGGGGAGAATCCGCGCGAGCAAGTACTTGGAATCGTTGCTGCTCAATTCGCTGTCAAGGCGTTGGTAGTCGGGTAGCAGGTCCACATCGGGTAGGGCTCGCTCCATCAGCGATTGATACGTCCGGTGCCATTCCATTCGCAGCGGTCGCACTGCCAGGCCCGGTTTCAAGAACGCCAGCATGTCCGCGGGCGGCAACATCGTCGTCGTCCACTGCAGAAAGCTGGGTTGATCGGGAAACGCCTCGCACAACGCCTTGAGTGTCGCCGCTCGGTCAGCCAGTTCAGGCTCACGCAAGGCGAGAGATAGATACTCCGTCGGCATCAGCCCCGGCGTGATGCCAATCCTGGTCTTGGTACGGGTACCTGAGCCCTTGATTGAGATCTGAGCGGGCAGCGGCTCGAAGAGATAATCGGGCGTTTTCATGGAGTACGAGCTTTTGCCGATCTGAAAGTTCGGGACGGAGTTGTCGGGAACCGGCTGTGCGGAATAAGTCGCCGACTCATCTTCGACCACCGCAACGCGATCCGGATTCAGGATCAGCACCTGACTGTCAAACGGCCGGGACCAGAAGCTGTGCTGGATCGTCACGCTCACCGGCTCGAAGCCCGTGCTTTCGACAATCAGATCTCCCTCCGGAACGCGGACTTTTTTCGGCTGGCACGGCTGAAGCTCCTGTTCGGTGCCTGCGACTTGAACTGTGTACGGCATCGTGGTGCCGTTCACGAGATACACCGGTTGGTGACCGCCCAGCCAAAACGAATAGCCGCAGAATGCTATCAACCCGAGGATCAGCAGGATCGGCAGTGTGAATTTCAGCAGCCTACTGGTCCGTGGGGAGCCGTCACTCGTGCCACCGCGATTGGTCTCGATCAGATTGGTCAGCTTCAGCTTCTTGCCGGTGCTGCGGTACTTCTCGGATTGCTTGCGGGCTTTCAGCAGTTGCTTGTCCGTTGCAATGTCCGGGAAGGCCGCATCGCGTTCGTCCATGAGCGCGAGGGCTTCCTCATGCATCCCCTGGCTCTGCATGCCTTCGATCACCGCCTGCAGAAACGGCAGACTGTCTGCGTCGCGGTCTCGAGTCACAAACTTCAGGAGGTCCGCTGCCTGTTGCGGGTCGCCCATGCGCAGGGCGTTCATGGCTGCTGAGCGCTGAACCTCCGGAGTCGGATTGATCCGCAGTGCATGCCCGAACGCCTCGGCCGCCTCGGAGCGACGGCTGAAATAGCCATAGGTTTCGCCCAGCAAGTGCTGGAGCTTGGCATCCTCGGTCTCACTTTTGGCCAGATCGGCAATGCGATCAAAAAGCGCCTCGTCCTGGAAATAGGTCGCTGTCATCAGGGCTTCGCCGAGCACCTCGTTGTCGTCCGGTTTTTCTGCGAGCTTGGCCAGCGTCTCGTTCATGGACTGTGTCTTGGCCGCGTCCCAGTCCTTGACCTTCATCATCCGATGCTTGCGGCAGTTCGGGCAGTCGTTCAGAATCCGATTCTTCCGCAACGGGATCAGCGGAACGAACACCACGACGAAATAGAGCGTGGTGTCGTAGGAGGTGAGTTCTGCGAGAGAATGACAGAACTCGCAGGTCGCTTTGATGCGGTGGACGCGTTCCTTGCCGTAGTTCCAGGTTCCGACTCCGTTGACGACGTATGGCATGGCGGCACTTTCAATGTCACGAAAACTGCTGTATCCGTTTTCTTAGCACGCAAGAACGTGCGAGACAACGATACAACAGTTGTCGAACCGTGAAACTGCTGTGAAGGCCAGTATCTATCCCACAAAGATTGGGTTCGAGTAGTCGTCAAACGCGCCATCGAGGCCGGGCTTGGGGTCGACGGTCCCTGCAGCGAGGGACTTGCCCAGGAAGCTCAGGCCGTCGTGGCCGTTGCCGGCGTCGGAGCGTGTGACGACGTCGGCGAAGCCGTCGC
>JBGSSZ010000404.1:0-2165 GCA_041736785.1 Limnoglobus sp. | reverse complement strand
TGCCGTCGGCGATGGCGCTGCGGCCGACCACGAAGCCGTTGCTGTTCACACCGCGGGCTTCGGAGGTCGCGCCGCCCAATGTGCCGAGATCGGTCATGCCTACGCCCGGCTGCCAGAGGAACCCGCGGCGGTCTGGGCCAGGGGAAAACTGACTGGTCCCTGCGACGAAGCCGTTGGCGGCAATGGCGGTGCCGCTTGAGGTCGGGCCACCGAGGGTGCCAAGGTCGGTGAACCCGGCCGACTGGCTCCAGAGGAACGCGTGGTCGCCGCTACCGAAGTCGCGGGTACCGGTAAATTGACCGGCACTGTTGAGAATGCTGCTGCGGAAGCCAAAGGTCGCGTTGATCTCAATGACCGTGTAGTCGGCACGGGCAATGCTCGTGAGTGCAAGGGCGACGAGGAGTGTGCGAATCATGTTGGGTGCCTTCCGTGATGCCCTTAGGATATTCGATCCGGGGCGCCGAATGAAAGCGTGATCCCTGAATCTTGACGCCATAGTGTAATGGAGTGTCGCGAAAACCGACAGTGGGACGTGCGAAATGCCTTCGGGCCGAATCACCGATGCGATCCTGAACGAGCCGATCGGCCTGCACGTCAAGCCCGATTACACCGCGCTGCGCCCCGACTGGTCGGTCCAGCAGTCGCTTGAGCATCTGCGGCTGCATCCTCCCGCCGGTCGTGTGATCTACATCTATGTCACCTCGCCCGAGGGGAAATTGCTCGGCGTCGTGCCCACGCGGCGGTTGCTGTTGAACCCGCCCGACCGCACCATTGCCGACATCATGGTGAAGTCCGTGGTCGCGGTACCGGCCGAAGCCACTGTGCTCGAAGCACTCGAATTCTTCAGTCTCCACCGCCTGCTGGCGATTCCCGTCGTCGATGCCCAGCGTGCACTCGTCGGTGTCGTCGACGTCGATCTCTACACCGACGAACTCGCACAAGCTCCCGACGACGACCGAGTGCACGACGATGTCTTCCAGATGATCGGCGTGCACCTCCAGCGCGGGGCGCAGCAGCATCCACTGCAGGCGTTTCGCGGGCGCTTCCCCTGGCTGATCTGCAACGTCCTCGGCGGGCTCCTCGCGGCCGTGATCTCGGGCGTCTTCAACGACGTGCTCAACTGGCGGCATGCCGTGCTGGCGCTCTTCGTCCCGCTCGTGCTCACACTCGCGGAGAGCGTCAGCATTCAATCGGTGACACTCACACTGCAGAGCTTCCGCACCGATCGGCTCTCGCTCAAGTCGCTCTACAAGAGCATCATCGCCGAGGCGACGACCGGCATCATGCTCGGCGTCGGCACGGCGTTCCTCGTCGGCGTGGTTGCCATCGCGTGGCAGCGGGACGTGCGGGTGGCGGCGATCGTCTTCCTCGGCATCAGCGGTGGAGTCACACTCGCTGCGATGGTTGGCGTCGCTGTCCCGAGTGTTTTGAGATTGCTGAAGCGTGATCCCCAAGTCGCCGCGGGGCCGGTCTGTCTGGCGGCTGCCGATGCGTTTGCGTTGCTCTTCTACTTCAACAGTGCGAATCTGATTGGCTTGGCAGATTGAATTCGCGGCGCAGCCAAGCACTGTACCGTCGCTGACGCCTCACCACCGCAATTCTTGGAATAACTGGAAAAGTCATACCGTTCTAACGGTCGATAGTTCGTGAACTGGCCCGAACTTCGCGACCGCAAGTGCGGCCGGGGCTGGAACTCTGGCCCACGATGCCCATGAATCTTCCTATCTCCGACCGCGTCGCGGGGTTGCGTCCCGCGCACTGGGGGTTTGCCCTCGCCCTCTATCTCGCGCTGCATCTCGTGCTGCGGCTGATGCTCTCGTCCAATCTCGAACCCGACGATGCCGACCTGGCGTTCTTCATGCAGTCCCTCGCCGGCGGCTACACCGAACAGGCACCGCTTTACGCCTGGTTGCTCTACCCCGTTGTGCAGGTCTTCGGTCTGAGTCTCTTCACACTCACCATGTTCCGCCTCGCGCTCGTCGGGGCGATCCACCTGTTGCTCTACGCCAACGCCCGCACGGCCGGGTTCTCGCAGCGGGCCGCCGTGCTCGCGGGGATGACACCACTGCTGATGGCGTCCTTCGCCTGGCATTCGGTGGCGTACCTCACGCACACGATGCTGCTCGCGGTGGTCTGCCTGGCGACGCTGCTGGCCTTGCTGCGCC
>JBGSSZ010000365.1:0-1921 GCA_041736785.1 Limnoglobus sp. | reverse complement strand
CGCGCTCGACATCGGGCCGCGCGGTGTATTCTGAATGCGGCTGCTCGACATTGGGCCGTTCAATCCCGCTGTCAGGTCGCGGTTCTCCGTGGCAAGCCAGTGCTCGTACGCCGGGATCACGCGCGACACCACTGCTGGGTTGGCATCGTCAGGCACAAACTGTGCCAGGGCCTCCGCGGCTTCGTGCGGCGTGCCATAGCGATCCCCAGGCTTCTTCGCCATCAGCCGCTCCAGCACCTCGCTCAGACCGGGTGGCAGATTGTCGATGGGCGGGGGCGTCTCCGTCGCGTGACGCACCATCGCGGCCATGAGATTCTTCTCCACAAACGGCGGTTGCCCCGCGAGCAGGTGATAGAGCACGCAGCCGAGGGAATACATGTCGCTTCGTACATCGGCACTACGGGCGTCGCGGGCCTGCTCCGGGGCAAGGTAGTCGGGCGTGCCGAGTACCGCGCCTTCGACTGTGAGCAGTTCGTCGCTGATCTGCGAAGTGTCGTCGAAGAACTCGCGGCCGAGGCCGATGTCGAGGATCTTGAGAGTGCCCGCCAGCGTGGTCGATCCGGCCGGCGTGAGCATCAGGTTCGCGGGCTTCAGATCGCGGTGGACCATGCGGCGCTCGTGCAGATGCTGCAAACCCTGGAGTGCCTGCACCAGCAACCGGGTCGCTTCGCCGGGTGGCAGCAACTTGCGGCGCGACAGCACATCGTCGAGCGTCTCTCCGTCAAGATGCTCCATGACAATGAAGTGGATGCCGCCGCTGGCACCGACGTGAAACGCGCGGACGATGTTCGGGTGGTCGAGCGCGGCGAGCAATCGGCCTTCGCGCGTGAAGCGGGCGAGGACCTGCGGATTGCGGGCCCGCGAGCCGGGGAGCACCTTGAGAGCTACGACCTGCCCCGAAGCGGGATGCACGGCTTTGTACACGCCCGCGGACTGCCCTTTGCCGATGCGGTCGAGGATGACGTAGCCGCCGATGAGGAAGCCATCGACGTGCCCGCGTGCGACGAGCGCGGCCTGATATTCGGTGAGGTGCCGCCCCATGGCGAGGAACTTGCGAAAGCCGTCGACATCGCCATCGCTACCGGCTCCACGGGCCATCCAGACCTTATAAAGCATCGTCACGCGTTCACCGGGCAGCAGTCGGCTGCGGGTGAGCCCGAGGCAGTAGTCGGGGACCGTCGTGATCGGAGTCGGCATGAGGTTTGTTTTAGAGTTTGGAGCAAGATTGCTGAAAGTCTGATTGCGAATTCGGCGTCGAACCGAGGCACGACGGAAGCACTGGGCATGGGCTCATCGCCGTTGCTCTTCGAGCTTTGCGATCTCACTGAGGCCGATTTCCGCGAGGTCTTTCCAGCGGCTCACAGCACTGGCCTGTTCCACGAGCGCGGTCCAAGCTTGCTTCGCCGCCGCGAAGTCACCAACTTGTGCCAACGCAAGCCCTTTGCGATAGAGCAGTTCCGACTCACCGCTCACCTTGGCCGCGGCACCGCTGCTCGTGGCCCGACGCAGTTCGCGGCGGTCGTTGACGCGCATTTTCCAGGCCGCCAACTCGGTCGCATACGAGCCGGGGTGCCAGCGTTCGAGCTTGTCGAGATACTCTGCCTTGGCTTTGTCCCAGTCGTCGGGATTGCTGCTTTCGAGCAGGGGCTGAGCCTGCCGCCAGAGCGTCTCGGCACTGGGCCGCGGGCGGAAGAACGCATAGAGGATTACGCTGACGCAGAGCAAAAAAAGCAACGAGATCAGGCCACCGCGAAGGATGCGGCCGCGTGCCCGAGAGGAGTCATTTCCGGCGGGTGCGGGCTCCGTTGGCGTGATGACCAGCGGAGCGTGCATTCCAGTGGGGTCCACCGCTTCGGGGGGCGGCAGCAGGCGATCGCCACGGCGTTCGAGCTTGCCGCGGAGGTGCTCGAGTTCGTCGAGC
>JBGSSZ010000329.1:0-2438 GCA_041736785.1 Limnoglobus sp. | reverse complement strand
CGGTCGGCGGAGTGCGGCCGCATGAGATCATGCCCGACGACCCCGACGCCGACGCTGCGTATCTGATGGGAATGGGTGATTCCGAAAGCGGGCGGACCGGTCGAATTGTGCTGATCGGAGTACTGGTTCTCGCAATGATCGCCGCGGTCTGGCTGACGTGGATCCGCGCGACCCCCGAGCCCGTGGCTCAGAGCTTGCGGAAATCGACCACTTCGATCTGCACGCTCTTATAGCCTTGCCACTCGTTGAGCCGAGGGGTGAATGCGATCACAAATTCCGCCCCCGGCTCGGCAAGCTCGTCGAATCGCTCTCCCTGACCGAATGCAATTGCTCGCAGCGAAGTGTTGCCCTGCCGCAGCCGCAGGCTGACGTGGCGTTCTCCCTGACCGACCTTTTTGGGTATGCCATCGACAGTGACTCGTGTCGCCTGGAAGCGTGGTCGCGGATTCTCGCAGCCGTAGGGTTCAAGGCGATCGAGATCGCGCAGCAGATTCAGCGACATCGACGACAGCGGCACTTCGGCGTCGAGCAGCAATTGCGGCGTCGGTGCGGCACCCTGATAGGTTTTCGTCGCGACTTCGCAGAGTCGGGCGCGGAAAGCTTCGAGGTTCGAAGGCAGCAACCGAACACCGGCGGCCATGGCGTGACCGCCATAGCTGGCGAGCAGGGACTCACAGCTTTTGAGTGCAGTGTGCAGTTCGAAGCCGGGCAGGGACCGGCCTGAGCCCGTGGAGAGTTCATCGCCGGCTTTCAACGCAATCAGAATCACCGGGCGACCGTAGTGCTCCACCAGCCGACTGGCGACGATGCCGACCACGCCTGCGTGCCATTCCGGCGAGCCGAGGACGATCGCCGCGGAATCGTGCCAGCCCGATTCCTCCACCAGCTCTTTCGCCTGTGCGGTGATGCGGCGCTCAAGCAACTGCCGCTGCGAATTGAAGCCGTCGAGTGCCATCGCCAGTTCGCGGGCCCGGGCCGGATTCCTGGTGGTGAGCAGTTCGACGACCAGCATGGCGCACCCGAGCCGGCCCGCAGCGTTGAGTCGCGGGGCGATGCGGAAGCTCACGTCTTCCGCCAGAATCTTATCGCGTTTGACCTCGGCGATGTCGATCAGTGCCTTCAGCCCCAGCGGCGGGTTCGCTGCGAGTCGATTCAATCCGTACCGCACGAAGATGCGGTTCTCCTCGCGTAGCGGCACGACGTCAGCGACCAGGCCGAGTGCGGCAATCCCGACAGCGTCCTGCAGAAACTCACGAAGTTCTGGCGTCACTTTGTCGCTGCCGCTGGCCAGTTGTGCAATCGCCCAAGCCAGCTTGAATGCCACACCGGAGCCGGAGAGCCCCGCAAAGGGATAGTCGCTGCCGGGTTTGCGGGGATGCACAATCGCGAGCGCGTCGGGAAGGGTGTCCTTCGGCTCGTGGTGATCGGTGACGATCAGATCGAGGCCCAGCCGTCTCGCTTCGAGAGCCTCGTCCACAGCAGTGATTCCGCAATCGACCGTCACGACAAGACTGACGCCGTTGGCTTTTCGCGACTGGAGTGCCTCGGCGTTGAGGCCATAGCCCTCTTCCAACCTGTGCGGAATATAGAACTCGCTGCTGCCGCCGAGGCGTTCGATGAGGCTGATGAGCACCGCGGTCCCGGTCACGCCGTCGGCATCGTAGTCGCCGAAGATACAGATCTTTTCTTTGCCCTGAATGGCAGTCCAAATGCGGGCCGCGGCTTCGGGAACGCCCGGCAGGGCCATGGGGGCATGAAGCTGAGTCAGTGAGGCATCCAGAAATCGCTTCGCAGTCTCCGGCTCGGAGATCTCGCGATTAAGCAGCAGTTGTGCGACCACTGGCGAGACTTTCGCCCCACCCGACAATGCCGCAATCGCTGCTGCGTCGTGCTGGCAGACGACCCAGTCTTTCTCTCGTCGCGGCATCGCCTCGCTCCTGGCCCTCGGGGATGTTGTACGACCGTCAGGCTCGCCTTCATCGCTACGGCAGCATCAGCCGGAGAGTCCGGCCTTTCCGTTGCGACGCGATGCTGGCTGGCGGGGATTGTCGAATTTTTCTCAAGCTCCTTTGGAGCAGCTTTCCTGACAGGTCGATGCAAAGACCAGCTACGGTTCCGGTCGGGGCTGATCGTCAGCCCGGGGGAGCGAGCCGCAGTCAAGCGTCGTCGGGGTGACGGCGAGGGTCCCATTCGCACAGACCGGCGAACGGGTCGACCCGTGTACCATTTTCCCCTGGAGGTTGACCCCGTGAATGCAATTCTGATCATGTCCGCGTTTATGGCCGGTGCAGACCCTGTGAGTGCACCGATCGTGACCGTCTCGCACAATGCGTCCGCGGGTTGCGGTGGTTGTGCGACCGCGGCTCCGTCCTGTGGTTCGTCCTGCGACTCGGGTTGCGGTAAAGCCAGCCTGCTCGACCGCATCCGCGCCCGGTTCG
>JBGSSZ010000327.1:0-2559 GCA_041736785.1 Limnoglobus sp. | reverse complement strand
TTTGATATTCCAGCCTAAGCCGCGCATGTGCCAGTTGTACGCGACCTCCGGATGGCTCTTGACGGCGGCGTCGAACCAGGCGGGGGCGTCGGCGGCGGTCACCATGTCGTCTTTATCGACCCACCCCTCGCGGCGGCCGTCATACACGCGCAGGAAGCCGCCGCGATCCTCGCGCACGGTGCAGTTCATCTGGTTGTGCGGCTCCCAATAGATCTGCTTGCCATCGACCCAATCGCCGATGCGGACGCTTTCTTTCTTCGGCAGCACCTTCAAGCCGAACCACGGCCCTTTGTCGGCGGGCTCGTCCGCCAGTAGGGGGCATGCCGCGAACCACAGCAGGAGCAGGCATCGCATGGGCAGTCTCCAAGGGGATGTATTATTAGAATATCGCCCCGCACTGGTTTCTCACTGCGGCAACTGTAGCGACTGGCAGTCGACCCAGCCACGCTCCTGCACATAGCAAGGGTGCTCCGCCGTGGTGCGAATCACTTGGCCGCCGATGTGCAGTTCCCAGATCAACGCTTCGCGGACAAAAACTTCCTCGACGCGATAGGCCTGCACCACTGCCGCGGGATCGAACTCGTCGCGGCCCAAGACGCGGTCGCCAGCGACGAGATGTTCGATGAGCTTGGAACCGTCCTCGGTGCGAATCGGGGTGCCGGAGGCGAAGCAACTGCTCTGGTTCGCCGAGAAATTCCAGATGACCCGCCCCTGGCAGGGGCTGTGCCGCACGCCGAGGGCTTTCACGGCAATCGGCAACGCCATCTGCGTAACCACGCTGGATCAGCTTGATCGCCTTCGCCCCCAGCTTTAATCACGGCACGGGGACAGCCAACGACTTGTAGCCTGTTGAAAGCCGACTGCCGCAAAGCGGCATGAAGCCGTCGGTCGGCGACGCTCGTATGTGTTCGTCGCAGCGCGGTGGTCAGATCTCGACGTTTTCCGCAACACCAATACGTCCTCCACATCACTCACGAGAGCCGATCGGCAAGCCACGAGTTCATCTCAATATACCGAATCGTCCTCGAAACAAATGCGATCATCAATATGCCACGGGACGCGCGAGCCTAATTCATTTGAACAAACTGCACCCCTTTCAAATCGTGCTCCTGGACAAGAATCATAAATTCCGCTGTTGTGAAAATGTCAAAGTACGCAGTTCCCGCTGAATAAGCGGGCGATCCTTTTGGTTGCTCAACTTGGAACAACATGGGAATATCGCTTGGCTGCGCAACAACAACGTCTAGATAAGTAATATTACGTATATTACCGCCAGATCCACTTGCGTCGTATTTTGCATGGCTAGACAAAGCGAGCCTTCGCAAGCAGTGCAGACCGTAGAAACTATCGCCCGAATCGACATCAAGTGGGAGCATTTCCACGTCGCCTTTCGCAGCATGCAAGATTGCAGACCTCGCACGTTCATTAACTGCGAACGCCAACTGAAGTGAATATATATCGGGTATAGCAAAGCGCTCTTGCAATTCTATTTTTGGTGAATTCCAGCCGGGCAGGAGAGTTCCAGACATACTTAGCAATGTGTGCATATTGACGCTCAAGTCCACCGGCCACAATGCCGCCCAACTAGAATTAGGGTGCTTTTCAGTCAAAACACACATTTCGAAGAGTATCATTTTTAAGTTCCTCGGTTGACTATAACCCGATGCCCTGTAGCCGATCGATTGGATTCGCGGCAATATCTGAGTGAATTCTATCAAGCTCATCTTGGACGGCTTTCTGGTAACCTGGTGTTCCTGGTGCATGGCCAACGACTTCCTTTTCGAGGCGTTTATAGACTCGTTGATGATAGAGTTCTGGATGCCGACCCTTATGCGGGTTTACATATCTCAGATTTGCTTTAGAATTGACACCAATACCAGCGTTTTTAAGAATCTGTTGTGACATTACCGTCCATGGCCGTGAGAATCCGCGAGTCAAATTCTTATATTTCGAGACGATATGGTGATAATCATTATGCACCCATACCGCGAAACCCCATTCGGGAGCCCCGACGAAATAGGTGTGACACTCGGCAACCCGGAAATTATAGACCCTCTCGAAAAGTCCAGTATCCACCAGCTTATCGACCCGCAGCCAGGTGCCAAGCTCGGTCAGCAACTTGTCGCCGAGTTGCAGCGACTGACAGTCGACCCAGCCACGCTCCTGCAGCCGCAAGGCTTCGTCGTAATCCTTGATCGCCCGATCGTAGTCGTGCTTAGAACTCCACACGTTACCGCGGTTGTTGTAGGCGAGGGCGTAGTTCGGATCGAGCCGCAAGGCTTCATCGTAATCCTTGATCGCCCGGTCGTAGTCGTGCTTGGCGTGCCACACGATGCCGCGACTGATGTAATGCGCACTCCCGCTTGGCGCGAGGCGGATCGCTTCGGTGAAATCCTTGATGGCGTTGTCGTATTCGCCTTTGATATTCCAGCCTAAGCCGCGCATGTGCCAGTTGTACGCGACCTCCGGATGGCTCTTGACGGCGGCGTCGAACCAGGCGGGGGCGTCGGCGGCGGTCACCATGTCGTCTTTATCGACCCACCCCTCGCGGCGGCCGTC
>JBGSSZ010000287.1:0-21580 GCA_041736785.1 Limnoglobus sp. | reverse complement strand
GCCAGCACCAGCAGCAGCACAATGATCGCACGACCGAGTGCATCACCCCACTCGACGCCGCGTGACGACTGCAGCAGGTCGCCAGCTCGCGGGAGCACGAGTGCCGGTCGTGACGCACGCCAGCGACGCCAGAACACCAGTGGAGCAAGGGCCAGCAGCGGCAGCCATTCGGGATGAGCGAACGAAAGCATGCTGTCAACTTAGCGGTTGCAATTGACACTTCATCGATTGCAGTGGTAGCAATTGCCGCGATGACACTGCTTGAGACTGAGACTGTCCTCGCGACGCCGCCGGCTGTGGAAACAGTGGCGATCTCGGTCTGCATCGCAAACTGGAACTGCCGCGAACTGTTGCGGAAGTGCTTGCAGTCGCTCTATCAGCGGCCGCAGGGCGTGAGCTTCGAAGTCATCGTAGCCGACAACGGCTCCACCGACGGTGCGGCCGAAATGGTGTCCCGCGACTTTCCTCATGTGCGGCTCATCCGCAACGATGGTAACAGGGGATTCTCCGTCGCCAGCAATCAGGCCGCCAGCGTGGCCCGCGGGCAATTCCTGTTCTTCTTGAACAACGACACCGACATCCCCGCTCACACGCTGCGGAAATTCGTGCGGTACTTCGAGCGCAACCCGAATGTCGGCATGATCGGCCCGCGACTCCGCGGCCGCGACGGCCACCATCAGATCAGCTACCGCCGCCGGCCCACCATGAAAGCCCTGCTCCATCGCATCAGTCTGCTGCGCTGGACAGGGCTGTTTCGCAAGGCCTACTACGACTACCGCCGCAGCGACTATCGGCCCGAGGGTGTGCAGCAGGTCGAGATTCTGATGGGTGCCGCCGTCGTGCTCAGTCGCGAGACCTATCAGCAGTGTGGCGGCTGGGACGAGCACTTCCGCTTCGGCGTCGAAGACATCGACCTGTCCACGCAAGTGAGCAAGCACAAGCCGGTAATGTTCCTCGGCGACGTGGAGATCACGCACTACGGTCGCGAAGCCAGTCGCGGCAATATCCGCTTTGCCGCGCCGAACGTGGCCATTGGCTATGTGCGCTACTTTCGCAAAGCCGGTGCGACGCCAGTGAAGCTCGCGATCTACAAGATGCTGGTCACGCTCGATGCACCGATGCAGATACTCGGCAAAGTGGTGCAGGGTGTGACGCGTGAGCTACGCGGCGAACGCATCAAAGCCCGCCGCAGCCGTCTCGCTGCCCGCGGTCTCTGGCACTTTCTCCTCGGCGAACTCGGGCGATTCTGGAAAGCCTGAGCCTCACGACTTCAATGCATCCCACGTCTCAAAATATTTTGCAATCACCGGCTGCTCGTCGGCTTTCTCCATTAGCAGAGTCCGAGCCCTGGCGATCAATTCGCGCTCCTCGCCGATGGTGATGTCTTCGGTCAGCACCCGCGTCCGCAGGAAGACAAAATAAGTGTCGAGGGTGTCGCAGAGGCAGTAGTCGTTGATCTGCTGCAGCTTGCCGTCGCGATAGAGTTGGAGCACTTCGTGGCCATGCGTGTCCATCTTGCCGGGGAGGCCAAGCGACTTTGCGGCGAGGTTCAGCCCGCCGGGAAAGCGTGACGCGCCGTAGTTGGTGAAGAATTCCTGAAGGTCCACGCCACCCTGATAGCGATGGCGGCTCTGCGCGAGATAGCGACCGAGCGGCAGTCCCTGACGGAACGCGGCGAGCTCGAGCATGGGCAGATCGAAGCCGCGACCGTTGAAGGTGACAAGCCGTGCCCGTTTGTAGTGGTCGATACCGCGCCAGAAGCCGCGCACAAGCTCGGGTGTGCGGAAGTGCGGCGCGTCCAGACAGGTGAATGCCGAGAGCGAATGATCATTCGCCACGCGGATTACGCAGACTGATACTGGAATCTGAAAGGTGTGCGGGATGAAATCGCTGTTGTTCCAGCTGAGCTCTTTGATTTCATCGCGGTAACGATCGATGGCGGCATCGGGCGTGAGACCCTCGCCGGGATACTTCACCGCGGCGATCAATTGACCATCGGGGACGCTCTCGGTGTCGAAGACCAGATAGGCAGTTTCGGTGGGCATGCTGCGAGTGTATGCCGCACCACGCCGACGGCCACGCGGTTTGCACTGGCCAACGACTGGCGTGCCGGGCTATCTTCTCTGAGCTATGCCAGAACCCGCACACCCGCCGAAGAGCACGCTGCTCATCGTGTTCCTCGTGGTCTTCATCGACCTGCTCGGCTTCGGCATCGTGCTGCCGATCATGCCGCGGCTGGCCCAGGACTATCTGCACGGCACGCCCGACAACATCAAGGGCGTGGTCATCGGTGTGCTCTTCTCCGCGTTCTCGCTGATGCAGTTTCTGTTCGCACCGATGTGGGGTCGCATTTCGGACCGCATCGGTCGCCGCCCGATTCTGCTGCTGGGGTTGCTCGGCTCTGTCGTCTTCTACGCACTCTTTGGCTTCGCAGTCACGCTCCCATCGAGCGAGGCCAACTTGGCAGTTGGGCTGATGCTGCTCTCGCGGATCGGGGCCGGCATCGCCGGGGCGACCATCGGCACGGCCGCGGCCACCATCGCCGACTGCACCACTCCCGAGACCCGGGCCCGCGGCATGGCGCTCATCGGGATCGCGTTCGGCTGCGGCTTCGCTCTCGGGCCTCTCATCGCTTTCTTCGGGATGGAACTTTTCGACAACGAACGCTGGGCCGTGGGTGCGATCGCCTCGATCCTTTCTGCGTGTGCGTTGCTGCTCGCGATCATGAAGTTGCCGGAAACGCGTCGCAAAAGCGAGCACACCCCGGAGCGGGCGTTCTTCAGCATCAGCCGCACGCTGGGTGTGATCAAATCACCAAGCGTCGGCCCGCTGGTGGTGATTTACTTCCTGGTCATCTTCGCGTTCGCCAACTTCGAAGCCACGCTCGCACTGTTCACCGGCACCGCCTTCGGCTACTCCGAGAAAGACAACTACCTCGTCTTCGCGTTCATTGGTTTCGTCCTGCTCTTCGCGGGCGGTGCCTATCGGCCCATCGTCAAAAAGCGGCCTGAAGCACTGCTTCTCAAGCTCGGTGTGGCTCTGCTTTTCGCCGGCATGGGTGTGCTCGTGGTCATCGCCTCGGCCATCGGGATCATGCGGGAGACGCCCGGCATCGGCAGGATGCTGGTGCCGCTCTTCTACATCGCCTGTGCGGTGTCGGTGATCGGATTCGCATTCGTGAACCCATCCGTGTCGTCGCTGGTGAGTCGTCGCAGCGACCCGAACCGGCAAGGCGAGGTGCTCGGCGTGAACCAGGGCTGCGCGTCGCTGGCCCGCATCCTCGGCCCGCTCTGCGGCAGCATCGTGTTCTACCTTGAGCGCTCGCATGTGCTGCCATATGCATTGGCGTGCCTCACGCTCGTGCTCGTGATCATGCTGCTGCCGATGGTGAACCGCCCGGCGGAGCCTCAACCGGAGTGACGGTGCAACGGATTGCCCTCATCAAGCCCTCGGCTCTCGGCGACATCGTGCATGCCCTGCCGGTGCTCTCGGCGCTGCGGCGTCGCTATCCCGCGGCGCACATCACCTGGATCGTCAACCGCGGCTTCGAGCCACTGCTCGCGGGCCACCCGCATCTCGACGCCACTCTTGCCTTCGATCGCGGTGCTTTTCGTGGCAACGTGAGCCGTGCAATCAGCTATTCGTGGCAGTTCGCCCATTTGCTCCGCAAGCAGCGTTTCGATTGTGTGATCGATCTTCAAGGCCTGCTCCGGACCGGACTGATGTGTGCCGCGACAGGGGCTCCGCGCAAAGTCGGCTTTGCCAATGCCCGCGAGGGAGCCCGACACTTCTACACCCAGCGCATCGAGGTTCCCGATGCCGCAAGCATTCATGCGGTTGATCGCTACTGGCGTATCGCGATGCACCTCGATGCGGGTGATGCACCGAAAGAGTTTCGGCTTCCCGTCTCCCGGCATGAAACGCAGATCGTGCAGACGCTGCTGCACGATCTGCCGCGGCCCTGGTTGTCGGTCGCCGTTGGCGCGAAGTGGGTCACGAAGCGCTGGCCGCCGGAGTCGTTTGGTTCGCTGCTGGCCAGCGCTCAGCGAAGTTATGGCGGGTCGGTGATTTTCGTGGGCACGACTGAGGATCGCGACGATTCCCTCCGCACTGCTAGCAATCTCAATGGCCCGTGGCGCGATCTCACGGGGGCGACCTCTCTGCCGCGGCTGACGGCGCTGCTCGCTGCGAGTGATGCAATGATCGCCAACGACACTGGCCCGCTGCATCTCGCCGCCGCTCTCGGTGTGCCGTGCGTCGCGCCGTATACGTGTACCAAGACGGCTCTGCACGGCCCCTACGGCCAGCGCGGTGGTGTCGAAACCACTGTGCCCTGCGGCGGCAGCTATCTCAAGAAATGCCCGCATGGCAGCGTCTGCTTTGCGGAACTGACACCCGCGCGATTGTGGCCGACACTGGAAGGAGTGCTTCTGTCATGGGCTCGCCGCTCCGCCTGATCCTTGCCAGCGGTTCGCTGGGCCGCCGCGAACTGATGACACTGCACGGTTACTCATTTGAAGTGCTGCCGTCCAACATCGACGAACCGACCGAGGCCCGACTTGGCGACTGCCGGCACTACGTCGCAGAACTGGCGTGGCTCAAAGCCGCCGCGATCGCGGAGCAGGTCGAAGATGGCGTTGTGATTGCCGCGGACACGGTGGGCTGGCTCGACGGCAAGGTCATCGGCAAGCCCGACGACGAAGCCGATGCCCGCCGCATCATTCAAAGTCTGAGCGGTCGCGATCACGAACTCTGGACTGGCGTCTGCCTCTGGCGTCGCCCCGGCGATGTGCAAGTCGTCTGGCAGGAACTCAGCCGCGTGCAGATGAAAAGACTCGACGACGACGAGATCGAGAACTACCTCAAGACCCGCAAATGGGAAGGCTGCTCGGGTGCGTACGCGATCCAGATGCCCGTCGATCCCTACCTCACGGTGATCGAGGGGAGCACGAGCAACGTGATCGGGTTGCCGATGGAGTCGCTGGAGCAGAACCTGAAACTATTCGCGAAGTAGATTGACCACGTCGCTGTGGAATGGCCCATTGGTCGCGAGAATATCCATCCGGAAGGGATCGAACGGACCGCCCACCGCGTTGGAGACAGTACCGCCCGCTTCCCGCACGAGCAGCACGCCAGCCAGCACGTCCCACGGCCAATTGTCGAAACACCAGTAGCCATCGAATCGGCCCGCCGCGAGGTAGGCCATGTTCAATGCGCTCGAGCCTGTCCGACGCAAAGCCTGGGCTTCCTTCGACACCCGCTGCCAGGCGGCGAGGTTCCGCAGTTGCTTCTCGTACGACGATGGAAAGCCCGTCGAGAGGAGTGCATCGGCGAGCGTGGCGACCGGGCTGACGCGGATCGGCGAGCCGTTCAGGAACGCACCGCCGCCCTGAGTCGCGGTGTAGAGTTCGTTGAGTCGCGGATCGAGTGTGACAGCGACGACGGGTTCGTTGGCGATCACCAGTGCGAGATTCACGCAGTACGCCGGCACGCCGTGAGCGTAGTTACCAGTGCCGTCGAGCGGATCGCAGACCCAGGTTGGCGGCGCGTCCGCAGCGAGGCGGAGGCTCTCGATCCCGCAGCCCACAGAATCTTCCTCACCCATGAACGCGTGACCGGGCAAGCTCGCGAGGAGATGGTCTTTCACAGCCGCCTGACTGGCCGTGTCGGCATCCGTCACGAGGTCCGCGCGAGACTTCTCACGCACCGTGAATCGCGGCCGCCAGGCTTCGAGTTCCGCAGCGCCACGGCGGCAGGCCTCCACAGCGACCGCGAGCAGTACATCAAGGTTGAGTGCTGGCATCGCTCACTGTCTTACGGCACTTCAGAGCTTCGGGCAAACGGGCTGGTAGTTTGTCAAAAAAATACCACGCACATTTGGCCCGGTGCAGGAATGGACCACTGGCGTATCACCTTCAGGGTTCGTGAGCGTGAGTGTCAGTGTCTCCAGATCGTCGTTTGGGAAATTGGGATCATAGATGTTGATGGTGACAGTTTCCCCATGTCTGCTGTAACCGTACGCCAGGACCTGATGATGGTAGCCCATCTGACGGGGATTGAGGCCATCCGCTTGAATCAAGCCGAGTGGTGCGAGGTCACCGCTGTCGAGCACGGCTTGGATTCGCGGCCACTCGACTGTTGCCGTCAAAAACGCGGTGCCGTTGACGAGCTTGACTCCGCCCCAAATCCGGCTCGCTGTGGGACGCCGCTGCCAGTCGTAATACTTCAATACGCCGAAGGGTAATTGCCAGCTATCGAGGAGCCGCTTGCAGAAGTAGCGGAAGATCGGCTGCTCGGGCTCGGCGGGGCGTGGCAGGCGATGATGAAAGTAATCTGCAGCGGCGAAGACCATCCCGCCGCAGACTCCGCCGTGAGCGTCGCCGATGGGAATTGTCCCAAAGGGCGTTGGGATTTCGATGACCGGCGAACCGGGCGGCCACCAGTTCGGGAAGGGGAAGCCATGGACACTGGGTTGAAAGGTCATGGCGTCCGAAACCACTCGGGCGGCAACTCGGAAAAATCTTCGAGAGTTTCGAGCACGAGATCCGCGCCGGTGGCGTGCAATTCTTCCATCGGATGCCAACCCGTGCCGACAGCGAGCGACCGGGCACCGATTGCTTTCGCACACTTCACGTCCAGCGGGGTATCGCCGATCACCCAGATGTCGGCGGCTTGCAGATTCGGCATGTGCTTCCGGGCGTCGGCCAGTGCCAGGCGGGCGACGTCGTCGCGATCAGTGTGGTGGTCGCCGTAGCCGCCGAAGTGGAAAAACTCCCAGAGCTTAAAATGTTCGAGCTTGTGGCGTGCCCCTCGCAGGGTGTTGCCCGTGAGCAGGCCGAGGGGCAGGTGCGAGAGTCTGGGCAGAAGCTCGCGAATGCCGGGGCAGAGCTGTCCGCCGAGCTCGACGAGCCGGGCCGGGAGACGCTCCAGGTAAGCATCTGCGAACGCGGCGATGTTGGCGGTCGTGGCGTCGAGGCCGTGCAGCGTGAGGATTTCGCCTAGAATCGCCACGTCGGTGCGGCCGCTGTATGAGACTTCATCGCGGATCACGCTGAGGCCGAAGTGTTCGACCAGTGCCGCTTCGACAGCGGCCTTGCCGGCACCACCCGTGCGGACGAGCGTGCCATCGATGTCGAAGAGAAGAACTGTCATGATTCGAGTTTAGAACTCAAGCCCCGCTTTCGGCCAACCGATCTTGATTCGATCCGGGATCTTGACACAATCAACTAGCCGGATTGAATTCACAAAGACACTCGAGGGACCGTCATGGCCCACATTGTGACTGAAAGCTGCAACGACTGCAAATACACCGATTGCTGTGTCGTCTGCCCGGTGGAGTGCTTCTACCAGGACGAGATGATGCTCTACATCGACCCCGACGACTGCATCGACTGCGAAGCCTGCGTTCCCGAGTGCCCGGTGGAGGCAATCTACTCGGAAGGCAACCTTCCACCGCAGTGGAACAGCTACATCGAACTGAACAAAGAGAAATGCACCGCACTGAAGACTAGCGGCCACATCACCGAGAAAATGGACCCGAAAGAAGGCCCGGGCTGCAAGTCGAAGTAGTTGCGGGAGAAGTACCTCGCAAGAAACCGATCGCCGGCGGGACTTCGGTCCCAGCCGGCGACTATCATTTAAGACCCATGACCGGAATCCTGCTCATCCAGCTCGGTACACCCGACGCCCCCACGGCGACGGCGCTCAAACCCTACCTGCGCCAGTTTCTGTTCGATCCCCGCGTCGTGGAGACGAAAGCCGACACCGCAAAGTACCTGCTGCCAGGCCAGTCGCGGCAGCCGCGACCGAGTGTGTCGGCCTGGGTTTGGAACGCAGTGATGAAAGGCGTGGTCCTGCCTTTCCGCCCGGCAGCATCCGCTAAAAAATATGCTCGCATCTGGGATCCTGTCACTGGCTCACCCTTGCTGCACCACACACGCGAACAGGTGCGACTGCTGCAGGAGCGATTCCCCGGTGCCAGGGTGCAGTTCGGAATGATGGTCGGCAATCCGTCGGTGGAGCAGGGCGTCTGCGAAATGCTCGCCGCGGGCGTGGATCGCATTGTCGCACTGCCGATGTTCCCGCAGTATTCGAGCACCACGACCGCCAGTGCCACAGACGCACTCGCCAAGGTCATGCTCAAGCTCCGCGTCGTCCCGGCACTGCGAATCGTACCGCCGTACTACGAGCACCCAGCTTACATCCAGGCGATGGCCGCGGTGATCCGCGAGAACGTCGGCGACGCGGAGCACACGGTCATCAGTTTCCACGGCATTCCGCAGAAGTACGCTCAACGAGGCGATCCCTACGCGACGCACGTGATCCGCACCACGCGGGCTCTGGTGAAAGAGCTTGACTGGTCGCGCGACGACTACACGCAGACTTTCCAGAGCCGCTTCGGCAAGGAACCGTGGCTGAAACCGTACACCGACGATGTGCTGGAGTCGCTCGCAAAGCGCGGCGTGAAGCGGGTCGCGGTGGCTCTGCCCGGCTTCACGGCCGACTGTCTGGAAACGCTCGACGAGATCGGCCATGAGAGTGCCGAGGTCTTTGAGAAAGCCGGCGGAGTGATGCTGCGGGCCATCCCTTGCCTGAACGAGCACACGGCGTGGATCGACGCACTTGAAGCCATCATCCGCGAGGAAGGTCAGGGCTGGATTTGACTCTGCCACTCAGAACGGCGATCCATCGTGCCGCCGAGAGCATCACGACAGCAGCCACAGAACACAATACAAACATCGCCATCACGATATTGACCTTCGCAACAGTCTGATTGGGCAGCGTGGGGAAAATTTCCCATATGAGGATTTTCCCTGCATAATAGGTCGTCGTGAGCACCCAGACCATCGGCAACACGCTCACCCATGCATATTTTGCCCGTCCCGTATTGATGAGCCAGGTCGTGACGAGGCACAGGGCGAGTGCCGCGAGTGCCTGGTTGGCGATGCCGAACATCGGCCAGATAGTGGTGATTGTGCCACCCCAAATCAGAAAACCCCAGCCGGCTGTGATCACGGCACTGGCCAGCAGCGATCCGGGCAGCCAGTCGGGACGGCTGAACGGCTCCCAGACACGACCGAGCGTTTCCTGTAAGAGGAATCGGCCAATTCGAGTCCCGGCGTCGATAGTGGTCAAAATGAAGAGTGCCTCAAACATGATCGCGAAGTGATACCAGTATTTGAGCAGCCAGTCGGCCGTGATGCCAATGCGCTCGAACGCCTGCTCGAAGATCACCGACATGCCAACTGCGAGCGTGACGGCTCCACCGGTTCGACCGCGCAGCGATTCACCGCCGACCTTCTCCTCGACAGTCCCGAGGTTCAAATGGCTGAGGCTGTCAACGCCGACAGCGTTCATGCGGTCGCGGCCGTATTTTGCATTGATCTCTGCGATCTGCTGCTGATATTGCGGAGCTTTGTCGATGGCAATATTGATGTCGTAATAGAGATCGTTGGGCAGCGCCGCCGCGGCGATCAGTGCAGTGATACCCACAATACCTTCACAGAGCATGGCCCCATAGCCAATGGGGCGGATGTGCCGTTCGTTTTCGATCATCTTCGGCGTCGTGCCACTAGCCACGAGCGCATGGAATCCGCTGACTGCACCGCACATCACGCAGATAAACACAAATGGAAAGATATTGCCTTGGAAGGTGGGGCCGCCATTGATGAAGACTTCGTTCAACATCGGCGCATTCAATGGCGGATTGGCGACGATGACGCTGGAGATCAGCAAGATCACAGTGCCGATCTTGAGGAAACTCGAGAGGTAATCGCGCGGCCCAAGCAGCAGCCACACCGGCAGCACGGCGGCGATGAAGCCGTAGATCACAAGAGCGAGGATCGTGCTGTCGCGGTCGAGGGAGAAGTACTTTTCGAGCACCGAACCGGGAATCCAGCTGCCGGCGACAGTCGCGAAGAGGACGAGCCCGCCGCCGAGAAGGGAAGCTTCCATAACCCTGCCGGGGCGAATCTTGTACATCCACAACCCAGTTAACAGCGCAATCGGAATTGTCATCGCGATTGTGAACGTACCCCAGGATGAGCCTGGAACTTGCTGATAGCTCGCGGCTTCGAAAGTGCAGTGGGTGGGTTGCTCGGGAAGCTCCTCGTACGTCAAACTGTGGTTCTTGGTCGTCCAACCGATTCGTACTCCTCCACGGACTTCTTCCGGCCTCATATCCACGGTCAAATAGAAACCTTCACTGCGAGTTGTTCCAACCATGTCGTTCTTGTTTTGATAAATACGACAGCCGGGCTGAAAATAATAAATCGGTTTGCCTTTGTATCCACCATGATCTTCAGGATGGACATACTTAACAGGCAGCACGATCTGCATGTCTGTCGGCATTTTGACTTCTTCGCCACCCAGAGCTTTGACAACAACGAAACCCAATCCTGCCAGCGCGATCACAATGATAAAAAGAATCGCCAGGCTGGCGATCATGCTGGCGCCGCGACCGAGTTGAACCCTGGCAATCTCCGCCAGACTCTTGCCGTCGTGCCTTACGCTCGCGGCCATCACGAGCATGTCCTGCACCGCCCCCGCGAGGCAGACGCCGACGATCAGCCAGATCAATCCCGGCATGTAGCCATATTGGATCGCCAGCACCGGGCCGATCAGCGGGCCGGCTCCCGAAATCGCGGCGAAGTGGTGGCCGAACAAGACCCACTTGTTCGTGGGGTGATAGTTCTGGCCATCATTGTGACGCGTGGCAGGAGTGATGCGCGTCTGGTCGAGGGCGGCGACTTTCGCGGCCAGGAACGCGGAATAATATCGGTAGGCAATCGCAAGAATCACGAGAGCCGCAATCATTACCGGCATTGCGTGAAGCACCACGCGGCCGGCACTGTCAGTGTGATAAAACGTGAGTGCGAAGAGCATCAGTATTCCTGCAAAAGAAGCATTCCATCGGCCGCGAACCAGCCGCGGCCATCGACCTGATAAACACCGTCGCACGCCGTGGCGAGATAATGACAACAGTGCTGGATCAGCGAGTGCATCGCGATTTCATCCGGTGCGTCGATGGGCCGCCGTACCGTCATCATTTGTTGAGTCTGGATGACGCGCTCCATGAGCAGCACATTATTGGAGTTGTGGCTCACGGTTTCGAGTTCGGCTGCGAAGGCGTTGAGATCGTCGCGCAGATCATCGACTTTGGTTACATAACATTCGAGCATCACCGGTGAACCGCGAGTGAGGTGGAGTTCGCCAGAAGTCCAGCCGAGGTCATCCCCCTTGAAGTGCGGCACCACAACGATTCCTGCCGCGGTCAAATGCTCGACGAGTCTCGCTGGCGAGACCGGGTCAACACTGCGACCGAAAATACGCGACCACATGTAAGGAGTCTACAGGTTCGTGCACTCAGCGTTCAGCAGTCAGCCGGAAGAGTTTGTTGGGGGCACTCTCGAAGATCTGTTCAAAGCGAATGCCGCGACTGATCAGATCCTGATAGCCCCACGCGTTCGCTGGGCCGAAGTAATAGACAGACTCGCCGGCTTGGAGCTTCTGCTCAATTTCCACAGGGGTCATGGCCGGTACGTCGGTCACGCGTTTCAACTTCTCGATCGCCCGCTCGGTGGTATCTGTCTGCGTGTACTTTCGGGCAAGCTCCGCGTCGGCGAGAAACACCGGCTTGAAACTGCCCGCACCGGCGTGCCAGAGTCGGCCGAACTCAAAGCCGGTCTCAACGATCACAATAAAACCCGCGGCGTGCTGCTCCAGAATGGTCTGCTGCTGTGTGACGGTGTTGGCCTCGTGGCGGAAGAAACCCTTAAAGGGTTTGTGGATGTTTGGTATGCCAAATCCCGCGAAAGTAGCCAGACTCAGGATCAGGGGGAGCGCCGCGCCGCCGGAGATGCGTTGGAGACTGAGGGCGAACAACGCTCCGAACGCGAGGGCCGCCGGGAGGACATAGCGGAAGTAGAATCCGCCCGTGAGCGTCGCACCCAGCAACACGCCAAGCACCGGTGTCAGGCCGAGTGCGACCAATGCGATTATGTGGTGCAGCGGCAGTGGAGTGTTCGTGGGAACTCGGCGTGCTAGAAGGAACGCAATCAGCACGCTGAACAGAGCCGGGATGGCAAGTGACGGCTCGACGAATTGCACGAGCGTGTCCTGAATGCTGGCTTTCGAGAAGGTCACTTTCGCCCAGAACCCGGCTGCGTAGTCGCGTGGGGCGACGCTCCAGAGCGGGTACCACGCCAGCAGTGTGACACCGCCCAAGGCGAGAGCGCCCATCGGCTTCCAGTCCCGTCGCCGGAGGGTGATGAGCCTCACGATCTCGGCGACGCCGAGTGCCGCGAGCACGACGACAAAGTAGTAGTGCGACGACACGCCGAGGATAGCGGCCAGTGCGAGGCCCGTGAGCCAGCGGCCGCGGTGTTCGCATTCGCCGGCTCGCTGCCAGCAGAGCAGGGCTAGACCGGCAAAGCCAAAGACGAGTCCGTACGGTCGGGCTTCGAGGAAATAGACCCAGACTTTCACGGACGCGACACTTGCAGCCATCGCAAGCATGGCGACTGCGACGCCTTGACGGCGGAGGAACGCATAGAGGCACATCAGGCCCAGCAGCATACCAAGCAGCGCGGGCAGTCGCACGGCCCAGGTTGCTTCGCCGAAGATGACGATCGACGCCCGCGTGAGCAGATAGAGTAGCGGCGGATTGAGATCGACGCCGGCTGCCAGGTGACCCAGAAGTTCGCGCGGCGATGCGACGCGGGCGAGGTGCAGCGTGAAGAGTTCGTCGTACCAGAGCGGCCGCATGGCGGCGAACTGATGAATGACCACCAGCAGCCACGTCAGATAGCCGGTGAGCAGTGCCGCTTCGAGGATCGCTGGGCGATTGGCGCTGCGAATTCGCAGCGGGTTCAGATGCAGGAGCGTACGCATGTCAGGACAGTAACGCGAGCGGTTTGTTCGAGGCAAGGTCAGGCCAAACTGGTGGGAAATGAAACGGGGTGCCGCGGCGATCCGCGACACCCCGAAGGAACAATGCTTTGGCAGTCTTAGACAGTCACGCCGAACCGGGCACCGAACTGAGCGAAGTCGGTTGTGCCGTCAATCGTGCCGTCCTGGTTGAAGTCGAACGGATTGCCGAGGGGCACGTTGGTTCCGAAGACCGTGCCGAAGCCGGCGAAGTCGACGCTCCCGTTCACGGTGCCGTCACCGTTGATGTCGCCGAAGAGCCGGCGGATCTGCTCGGACGGGTTCGTCGGGTTGCTCGTGTAGCCGCTGCCACCCGCACCGGCGATCTCGAGACGATAGCGACCATCACCCAGCGAGCCGTATTCCACAATGCCAGCGACGATCGGGCTGCTGGCATCTGCGATGGAGAACGTCAACACCAGAGTGTTGGTCGCACCGGGCTGTGTGACGCTGATCAGGCCGTTAGTACCGGTTGCTCCGGTCTCAATGATGACATCTGCACCGGGACCGACTTCGGGTCGGATCAGTTGGATGGCACCCATGCCGGTGAACTGGCTCGGCGAGACGGTCCCCGCAAACGTGACCGTGATGCTGGTGATGCGCGAACGCTGGGGATTGAGCCCATCGTTGATGACGAAGCCGGTGACGGCGGGGATCCCAACCGCTGTCGAGGCTTCGACTGCACCGATGTCGACGCCGCCCATGGAAGAGCGAGGTCCACCGGTCTGATCGAGGACCAAACCGTCCGGGTTGGCTCCGGTGTTGAACGCCGTGCCGGTGGTGGTGATGGAGTGAGTCAGCGTGGGGCCGCCGTTGTTGGCGAGCGTGGGATTCAGTCCGAGTGCTGCCGGTGTGCTGTTCGGTTGGCTCAGATTCGTGGGTGAGGAGTAATCGAAGAGCCCGAGTCCCGTGGGCAGTACGCCGACTGCGCTGTTGGAGACTGCAGCGAGGCCGTCAGCGAAATCGACATCGGCTTCGGCCCCGAGATTGTTAGTGATGATGGAACTCGTGATGTTGAAGAAATTGACCGTCGTGTTGGCGAGACCGCCACCCGACGCCGCGAGATTCCCGGTGATCGTGCTGTTGACGATGCCCATGAGATTGCCAGCGTAGCCCCCGCCGAGCAGCGCGAGCCCGCCGCCATTGGCCGTAGCGATATTTCCGGAGATCGTGCTGTTGCGAATGCGGAAGCCTGCCCCATCGAAGCCGGGGCTGACGGTGCCGTAGAAATAGATGCCACCACCCGCACCCGAGGAATTATTCCCGGAGACGGTTGATCGCTCCAGCAGCATGCTGCCACCGTTGAAGAAGTAGATCCCGCCGCCATTGCCGCCCGAGTTTCCGGATACAGTCGAGTCAGCGACTCGCAGAGTCGGTGTTCCGCCGTTCGCGAAGATACCACCGCCGGACGCCGTTGCGATATTGCCGGAGATCGTCGAACCGTTGATGGTGAAGAGGGCACTGGCACCGAGGAAGATACCGCCGCCGACATCCTGGCTGTTGTTGTTGCTGACGACGGAGTTGTTCAGAGTAACTGAGCCGTAGGCATTGTTCAGGGCGATGCCGCCACCGGCACCGTAGAAGCCGCCACCGTTCGAGACCGAGTTGCCGGTGACGATCGAGCGATTCAGGGTCACGATTTCGTCGACGACTAGGATGCCGCCACCGATCTGGCCGGCCGGAGCATTGCCGCCGGTGATGGTCAGGTCGTTGAAGTCGATTTGAGTGCCGGTCGGAGCGCCCAGGGTGTTGAACACACGGTAGAGCCCGCCGCCGCTGACAACCGCTTTATTTGCACCCAAGATGCCGTTGATCGTGACCGGGCCATCCACGTTGAGCCCGGACATCAGGTTGATCGTCGACTTCGCAGGATCGCCAGTGAAGAAGCCATCGGTGGTCACGAAGGTGATGATGTTCGGATCGGGGTTGGCATTGGCGAACTCGAGTGCGTCACGCAGTGAGCCGTAGCCGCTGTCGTTCACGTTGCGGACCACGAAGTCCGGGATGGCGACCTGGAGTGAGCCGATGGTCGAGGCATCAATGACACTGGGGAAGTCGGACGTGATCGCACCGGCTTCGACAGAGACCGAATAGCTGCCGTTCTGAGCCGAGGTCCAAGTTGTGGGGTTCGCCACCAGGCGATAGGTCGCCGTGATGCTGCTGGCATTGCTGTTCGGGGTCGCACTGCCCACGACGTAGGTCGCCAGTTCGTTGTAAACGAACGGATTGGCGGGGTTGGACTTCACGCGGATGTCGAAGTTGTCGATGGTGCTGACATTGATGACGTTCGGCGCTTCCACTGCGTAGGTCACAGTGAAAGTGTAAGGATTGGTCACGAGGTTCACATCGGTCACGATGGTGACGAGGCCCGCGGCGATGGCTGAGATCTGACCGGGAATCTGCTCGGTCTCGAATGCGCCGATGTCGGCCCGCGGTCCGTTGACACGTGGGAAGCCGGTGCCACGCTGGTCGAAGGCTTGCACCTGCACGGGGTTCGCGACGTTGCGAAGGATGCTAGCGCTGCCGAGAGTGACCACGTTGGTCAGGCCACCCTTGTTTTCCAGGAGGCCAAATTGCATGGAGGTGAGGTCAGCGTTTTCGAGATTGGAGTCGCTAATGCCGTTGGGCGTGTAGGGCGAACTCCATGCGGAGTAGGAAGCATTCGTCGTGACATTCGCAGGAGTCGGGAAGAAGAAGTCCTCGGCGATGCCCCCGGCGGTGTTGACAGCCACAACCGTGCTGTCGATGTTGATGATCGTATTGATAGCGGCTTTGGAGAAGATCCCGCCGCCGCCATTAGCGTTACCGGCGATGTTGTTGTAGACCGTCGAGTTGGTCAACTCCAGCGTACCCTTGGTACTGGCGAGGCTGATGCCGCCGCCGAACGGTGCACTGTTGCCGGTGATCGTGCTGTTGGAGATCCGGTAGGTCTCGGGCGTGGTGAAGGTGTAGATGCCGCCGCCGCCACCGCCGGTGGCAAAGATGCCGTTGGTGGTGTTGCCGCTGATCGTGGAGTTGCTGATGATCAGGCTGGTGCCCGCACCGCCGACGGCATAGATGCCGCCACCGCCGTAGGCGGCTGCGGAGTGCAGATTGCCGGAGATCGTGCTCTGATCGATGCTGAGCTTGGCTGCACTTGCGAAGATGCCGCCGCCTCCTCCGTTGTTGCCGTTGGAGACATTGTTGGCGATGGTCGATGCGCTGATGGAGAAATTGTTCGTGGTGCCGCCGACCCAGTGGATGGCGCCGCCGCGACCACCCGCCGTGTTGGTGCTGATTGTGCTGCCGGTGATGCTCAAGCTCGCCTTGGCAGCGGCGTAGATGGCACCACCTCCGCTGGAGGAAGTGTTGCCGGTCAGAGTCACATTTTGCAGTACGACCGCTTCGTCGCCGATCTGAATCGCGCCACCGGAGCCGGTGGCGTTGCCGTTGATCAGACTCAGATTGCGGAACGTAATCGGGCTGTCGGTTGGAGCCGTGGCCGTGCTGAAGACGCGGACCACGCTGCCGCCGCTGATGCTGATGACGCCTGCGGTCGGTGTGGCATTCCCGATGATCACGCCGTCGGTAATTGACAGGCTGCCCAGGAGGGAGAGATCAATCGTCTTGTCCGTGGCGAAGACCGTCGTATCGAACGTGATGGTATCAGGCGATGGCGAGATCTTATTGGCTGCCGTCACGGCTTCCCGAAGCGAGATGACACCGTCGTTGGCATCCACGACATCCAAGTCGGTAGTGACGACGATCGTCTGCGGGAATGCCACATTGAAGGTTGCAACATCGGTCTGTGCCGTCGAGAAACCATTGATGCTGCTGACTTTGCCCGCGACCGCCTGGATGGTGTAAGTACCGTTGTCGGACACAGTCCAGCCACCCGTGGGGACAAGCTGATACATCGCGGTGACATCGCCACCGCCGCCCGTGATGCTGCCGGGGATGAAGGTCACGACGCCGGCACTGGGCACGACGACCACATCGTCGTCGCCGATGGTCGACTGATCGATGTCGGAGACGTTGGTGTAGCGGACGGAGAAGATGTAAGGGTTCGTGCTGGGGTCGTCAACGGTGACCGGGGGGTACGCGCCCGTTGCGACGGCCACTGGCGATTGTGCATTTGCGAAGTCGATCCCGGCAACACCGCTCGTTGCTGTCGTCGTCACCAGTTGTGGGCCATTCGCGGCGGGAGCCACCTGCGTAAAGCCGGTTGGTGGCACTTGGCGAATGATCTGGTTTCCGGCGGGCAGCCCGGCGAAGAAGTAATTGCCGTTGGCGTCCGTCCGTGTAACTGCTTCCGTGGAGGTTTCGATCGTTATCGACCAGCTGTTGAGCGAACCGATATCGCCCCCGGCGTCATCACCAATTTCGAGAATCCACACACCGTTGGGGTTTTCGCCGATGAGTGCCGCGAGTGGGGTTTCCGGACGGAAACTGCCCGTGAAGGGTGCAACGCCTGCTGTGATGGCTGTGGCGGCACTGTCTGCGAACACCGTGTTGATGAAGTTGTCGCCAGCACCACCATTGTCGGTGCTGAGTTCCACACGTGTTCCGGACGGGCTGATCAGGAAGATGTCGAGGTCGCCGTCGAAGGTGTGCGTGAGATCGCCGATCGTCACCGTGACGGAGGAGATGAATCCGGCGGCGACCACAGGATCCGTGCTGCTGGACTGGATGGTGTTGTCCACGATTGGCAGAGGCAGATTGGCAACACCGGGGGCAATAGTGCTGGAGACATCCAGCTTGCTGTTGTTGTTCAAATCGTTGTAGACCGAGACCCCAGCCTGGCCTTCACCGACATCAGGCGTGTTGTTGCTGTTCCCATCAGCAAAGACGGTGCCGTAGATGGCGCCCGAGGCACGACGACTGGCGAAATTGGCGACCTTGGCATCGCCCGAGATCGTCACCGACTGCGAACCCGAAGCCGGGGTCGAAGGCGTGAAACCGGTTGGCAGCGTTGAACTCTTTTGAGCCACAGTGAACGTGCCATCGGCAACATTGAACGTGTAGGCACCCGTCGTGTCGGTCGTTGTGAATTTCTCGCCAGCCGCGGTGATGTCAAGCGACCAGTTGTCCAGCGTTCCCACATCGCTGGCGGTGTTGTCGAAAACGCTGAGCGTCCAGTTGCCATTCACAGGCTTACCGTTGAAGATGCTGAGCATCTGCTCCGGACGGAACGATCCTGTGAAGGGGGCGGTCCCTGTGGTGATGGATGTCGCGGCAGAATCGTCGAAGGTGGTGCCGATGTAGTTGTCACCGCTGCCACCGTTGCCGCTCGTGAGGTCGATGATGGTGCCATCCGGTCCCATGAGGCTGACTTCGACGTCGGCGTCCCAGGTGTGCGTGATGTTCAAATTGACGTTGATGTCGAAGATGTCGTAGTTGTCGGGAACCGTGATCGTGGAAGTGACTGTGGCCAGGTCCACGATGGTCACCGGCGTGTCAATGCTGGGGTAGTTGATGAGACCACCGGTGTCGAGAACGCCGTTGTTGTTCGTGTCCAAGAACATGGTGACGTTGCTGAGCCCGAGTTCTCCGCGGAAGGTCGCGGGGTCGTTGAAGCCCTGGGTGCCGTTGCCATCGATGTCGTTGAACGCGATCCCGGAGATCACACCGGCGGGGACCACGCGGTCTTCGAGATTCATCACCGCCAGCTGAGAACGGCCGTTGCGGAACTTTGCCGGGAGCGGCTTGGACACCGGGCGGGCGTCCTTCGAATCGAACCAGCCATAGACTCGTCCGGTGAGGCGGTTAATGATGCGGCTCATTGGGCTACTCCAGCAAGGAAAACGGATGAAAAACAGGAAATCGGAAACGGCTTTGTGCGTAAGCCGATAACAGACGTCGGTTGACGACAAGTAGCAATTTGGCTTAGGATCGTGGGCGAATTCACTCGGTGCTGCTCTAGGTGTGCCGTTCGGACGGCTGCGTCGCAAGCTTCGTGTAACGATTCTCCGTCTTCAGCCCGGAGCAACGTTGGTAACGACTTTGCCAATGTTACATGGTGAGTGACCAACTTTCTACTGCAAATTTTTCTCGAATTCTTCACCAATCTTCACATAATCGCTCACAGAACGAGTTAAGAAAGCACCGCTTCAATCGTCTCTCGACTGCCCGCAATTCCCGTAAGCTAGTTTCTGACGGGTCAAATCAAAAGGGCACTGAATGGCCACAGTCCACGATCTCAAGGGCAAAACGGTCGCATTTGCGGCTTCCGGTGGCCTCGACTCCTGCACCGTGACACGCTGGCTCACCGAGCACGATGTGCGAGTCGTCGCCTTCACGGCGGACATGGCTCAGCCCGATGAAACCAATTTTGACGAAATTGAAACCCGCATGCGGGCCTGTGGTGCTTCTGACTTTGTTGCAGTTGAGCTGCACAGCATGATCGCCGAGGCAGGCTTCGAGTTGATCCAGTTCCAGGCCCGTTACGAAGGCGCATACTGGAACACGACTGGCATGGGGCGGCACGTTATCGTCGCCGGGCTGCTGCCAGAGATGAAAAAACGTGGCATCCAAGTCTTGGGCCATGGGTGCACAGGTCGCGGCAATGACCAAGTGCGATTCCAGCTCTGTGCCAACATGCTCGATCCCAAGGTGAACATCTATGCACCGTGGCGGGATCCGCACTTTCTCGAAGCATTCCGCGGCCGCACGCAGATGATTGAATATTGCGAGGAACGGAAGCTGCCGATCAAGGCGACGCGTGAGTCGCCCTACTCGACCGATGCCAATCTGCTGGGCTTGACCCACGAAGCCGGGAAGCTCGAGGATCTCACCACTCCGCCTGGCTTCGTGACGCCGGGCATGGGCGTGCGAGCCTCGGAGGCACCCGATGAACCCGAGACGGTGTCCGTGCGGTTTGAAGCGGGTCGGCCCGTGGCGATCAATGGCAAAACCGTCACGGCCTTTGACGCAGTCAAGCTCGCCAACACGCTTGGAGGCAAGCACGCCATCGGTATCGGTACGCATCTCGTGGAAAACCGCTTCGTCGGCATCAAGAGCCGGGGCATCTACGAAGCTCCCGGTATGGAACTGCTCGGCTGTGCCTACGCCTACCTGATGCAACTGGTGCTCGACCGCCGCAGCAGGGAGTTGTTCGACGCACTCTCGCTCTTCGTCGCGAAACAGATCTATCAGGGCTACGGCTTCGATCTGGCCACGCACATGGCGCGGTCGGCCGTGCAACCGATTCTGGATGTGATGACGGGCACCATCCGCGTCAGTTTGTACAAGGGCCTGGTGAATTTCGACGCCGCCAGCGATGTGCCGCATCAGTTGTATTCAGAACACAACGCCTCGATGGAAGCGATCGGTGAGTTCGACCACGCCGACAGTGAAGGGTTTTTGCGAGTGCTGCAGGTCAGTGCCCGGTCACTGGCTGTCAATGGCCAGGCGTCTGCTCCAGCGTGGGCTTCGATGGGTTAAGGGAGTTTCTCGGTGACGGCACCCGCTTCCAGCGGGTTCGCCACCGAGAGAGCGAAGTCTGCGGCCTGGGCAGTCGCGAGTTTCGGATTCAGCGAGCCCTGAGCGAAGCGGACTTTGGGGACGTGCTTGCCATCGTCGCGGGTGAAGCGGAGCCACTGGGTCCAATCCCAGTTCGACGACATGATCTCAGTGCCGCCGTGCCAGTCGACTGCCGTGGCGGTTTCGGGGTATGAATAGACCGAGCCCCGGCCGCTCCACGTCAGCGATTTGGTCAAGTCGGCCATCGGTTCGACATCGTCGAGCAGGATCAATGGCGTTGTCAGCGAACGACTGTCCGCGGCGGCGAACAGGCAGGCGTTGGATTCGATGTTGACAAATGCGGGCGTGCCGCCGACGGTCCGACCAGCCTTCACTTCCACCAGAGCCTCAGTCAGCACCAGCGTAGATTGCTTCATCTGCAGCCGGCCTTTGGGCGTGTCGCCCACGATGGCTTTCTCGGGTGCCTCGAGCAGAAGCAGATTGCCATCGAGCGCCAGTGCGGAGTTGTCGAGGTTCACTTCAAACGCGCGGGCGGCCTGCACCCAGACAGCCGTGCCCGCACCGCGCAGGATCGTGTCGGCGAAGAGTACCTTCGGCGTCTCGTCACTGCCGGTCGGCATCTTCATCTCACGCACCGGATCGGGGATCACCACCGCGGCCGCAGGATTGCCACCTTTCTCCGTCAGCGTCAGGATGCAGCGCCGGAATGTGCATGAGGTGCCGATCGCGACCTGCACGATGGACTGCCGATCCTTGAGCCGAATCTCCAACCCCTCCAGCGTCAACTCGCCATCCGCCAAGCGGAAGAGTGCGGCGTCGGTCGTGAAGACTGGTCCCTCGGCCACAAGGATCGGCTTGTAGCCCGACGCGGCGCGGATCGTCGCTTTCAGGGTTTTCTCAGCAAGAATCGGCAACGGCACCGGGCCATTGACCGCCAGCGACAGTGTTTCACCCGGCTGCAGTGCCACAAACGCGGTCGCGAAATCGGGGTACAGTCGGGCCGCCGCGTCTTCGGGCTCCGCTTCGGGCCAGACGATCCGCTCGTTGGCCGCGGCCTTCACAGTCTGAGCCCGCTCGGGCGGCCAGGGCCCGGGGTAAATGCGCGTATCACTGGCACCCAGCGACTTGGCTCCGAGAATCACTGACGCCGTCGCAGCGGGCTGCCGCAACCGCGAATCGAGCAGCGAGAGCC
>JBGSSZ010000232.1:0-1832 GCA_041736785.1 Limnoglobus sp. | reverse complement strand
GCTCGACGCTGCCGCGAAGGCGGAGTGGGCGGGCCGCATGGAAGTCCACGCCGCGATGATCGACCGCATGGACCAGGAGATCGGTCGCATCATTTCCCAGTTGAAGGCCATGAACGCGTTCGAGGATACTCTGATTGTCTTTGTCAGCGACAACGGCGCGAGCCACGAAGCTCTCAATCGCGGCGACAAGCACACACCCGGAGCCGCCCTGGGTGCGTTCGACAGCTTCAAATGCCTGGAGACGGGCTGGGCCAATGTAGCGAACGCGCCGTTCCGCTTCACGAAGATGCACGTCCACGAAGGGGGCATCAGCACGCCGTGGATCGTGCATTGGCCGCGTGGCATCACGGAGAAGAACGCGCTGCGGAGTGCTCCGGTGCACCTGATCGATCTGCCGCCGACCATCCTGGAGCTTGCCGCAGTGAAGCCGCCGAGCGAATCACTGGCGCCGCCGATGCCGGGGAAGAGCTTTGCATCGTTGCTCGCGAAGGATGGCGACTTGCCGCGCGAGTGCCTCTGGTGGTCGCATCAGGGCAATCGTGCACTCCGCGTCGGTGACTGGAAGCTCGTCGCCAAAGGCGAGAAAGGTCCGTGGGAGCTTTACAATCTCGCCAGGGATCGCAGCGAGTGCCACGACCTCGCGACGGAACACCCGGCGAAGGCAAAGGAATTGATGGCATTGTGGGAGACACAGTGGGCTCAGTTCCGCAAGGATGCCGTCGCGGATCGGAAGTGAGTTGCAAAGCCCACCCGTTGCTATGGGTGGGCTTTCGCCTGCCGACGCCAGATCTCGCCAGCGACCAGCACCAATGCTGTGCTCGCCGTCATTGCAAACCAGTCGATGAGTTCGAGCGGCACGGTGCGAAACACCTCGCCACCGAACTGCACAATGCAGACCTGGCCCAGGAAAATCAGAACGGCAATCACCAGGAAGCTGGGATTGTTGCCGAGCGACGGCAGCACTGACCCCGCACGCCCGAAGGCTTTCGCATTGAAGAGATTCCAGAACTGCAGCAGCACAAACAGCGTGAACAGGATCGTGCCGGCTCGCGAAGGCTCGTCGCCATCGGGGAGTTGGTGCGTCTGCTGCCAGTAGACCATCAGGCCGACGAGCAGCAGCAGGAAGATCGCACCCACGCCGAAAATCCCCCGGGCCATGGGCGGTGTGACGATGAACGCCTTCGGCGAGCGTGGGCCGCGCTGCAGCACCTCCTCGTGCGGCGGTTCCGTCGCCAGAGCCAGAGCCGCGAAGGTGTCCATGATCAGATTCACCCAGAGCATCTGCATCACCGTCAGCGGCAACTCGTAGCCCAGAAACGGCCCCAGCACGGCGAGGCCAAGCGCTACCACGTTGATCGTGAGTTGGAAGAGGATGAATCGCTGGATGTTCTCATAGAGGGCACGGCCCCAGCGGACGGCGTTGAGGATGCTGGGGAACGAATCGTCGAGCAGGATGATGTCGCTGGCTTCGCGGGCAACCGAAGTTCCGCTTTGACCCATGGCGAGCCCGACATCGGCGTAGTTGAGTGCAGGTCCGTCGTTGACGCCATCGCCAGTAACGGCAACAACCTCTCCGCGGGCTTTGAGAAGGCGGACGAGCCGCAGTTTGTCGGCTGGTCTCGCTCGGGCGAGGATGGTCAATGTGGCGGCGTGCTCGGAAGCTTGCTCGTCGCTGAGGGCGGCGAACTCCGGGCCGGTGATGGCCTCGCCGTCGTCGAGGCCGATCTGCCGCGCGATCTCCCGCGCGGTCTCGGCATTGTCGCCAGTGACGATCTTCACTTGCACCCCCGCAGTACGGCAAGCCGCGATCGCCGCGGGCACGTCCGCCCGCA
>JBGSSZ010000227.1:0-2294 GCA_041736785.1 Limnoglobus sp. | reverse complement strand
GATCCGCGGCCAGCGTGGCGGAGAGCGTGGCTGCTCCAGTGGTCGTGTTGATGGTCACGATCCGTGCCTGGTCGGTGACGCCGTAGAGCGCGCCGGTCGCGGGGCGGAAGTCGATGCCGATCAGGTTCTCGCCCGTGGCCAGTCCGGTGACGGGAATTGCGGCGGCCGGCAGTGTCGGGGTCGCCGTGTCGAACGGGATCAGGCTGTTGCCCGCCAGGGCGAAGGCGTCCGGCGTGATCACGATCGCCTGTGGTTCGCCGTAGATGAAGTCGTCGAGAACGACGACATCATTGAGGGCTGTCTCCGCAGCACCGGCGATAGTGTTGCCGGCTGTGATCCGCACTCTCGCAATACTCGCTCCGGCATCGTCGAAGACGCCGACGAACGAGAAACCGCCGTCGGCGATTGCACTCGCCGGCGCGTCGAACTTGCCGAGCGATTGGCCGTTCGCGTTGAAGTACTCGATGTTGGAGACGCTGGCGACGTTGACATCGCTGAACATGGCACCGAAGCCCGTGACCACGGCCGGGGTGTTGGTGCCGGGCACGAAGAACGTCACGTCGAAGACATTATCGCCGAGCGACGTGAAGAGCCGCTGCGGGGAGAAGGGGTCGAACAGCGTGGAATAGGTGGCGTTGAGGTTCTCGAATTCGACCGTGGGCTGCCCCGTGCCGGCGTCGGCCGTGTCGCCGCTGACCTGGAATCCGCTGCCCGCTGAGCCGCTTGCGAAGCTGAAGACCGCACCTCGCGGCGAGTTGGAATTGAAGAAGTCGGCGGGCAGGTTGTTCGGAGCCGCTTTGGCCGCGGGGGTGCCGTCCCAGTTGATTTCGCGGCGGAGATCGCCGAAGTTGCCGTTGGCACCGGGTGTCGTGCCGCCGCCGAGGTCGTCGCGGAAAGTGTCGCGGATGGCCGTGATTCCTGCCGCATCGTCAGCGGCACCCATGCGCACGACCAGAGCCGGGACCGCGCGATCTTCCAATTCCCACAGACGCGGCTGGAACTTCTTCGTTGCGGATTTCATGGTGTACTCCAAAGAGGCAAAAAGAGAGGATTGGCGACGTATTTGTGATATGCGGAAACGGGTAAAGTGTCGCCAGATTGCCCATTTTACCGTAAGTGAGTTTTCAAGCGGAGTCTAGTAGGCACCCGTGAAACGGCGAACAGTCACTGCGCCTGCCGTGGTAGCGGGATGGACCTCGCCAACCTGCACTGCTTCGGCTGCCGCACCAACCTCAACACCATCGATCTGCTGATGACCGTCGGCTACGACTTCGTCTCCGCCGTCGCCATCCTCGAAGGCTGGCTCAATCGCCATCAATCGCGACTGCCGAACACCAGTGCGACGCCGGAGGCAAAATAGCCTCACGTGGCAGGAGCATGCCGAACCCCGATACGCCCGACTGCTCCAGAAATCTCAACAATTCGATAATCGGACCTTCAATGACACATAATCCTTACACGCCGAATTCGGCAACAAATGCGATCACAATTTGGTTGGGGACAATGCCGACGACAATAACCGATCCCATTCGCCAGCGCAAGAAAGAAAGAAATCTAGAGTGCTCTAATGTTCAGCACTGTATACCATTTCGTATGCTATGCCTTTCATTCCATTACGTTTTATTATTTCCGCTCCAATACCTGTTACAAAGCAGACATTCAGCAGTTCCTTTATAGTGAATAATTCCGACTCTAACACGTCGTGAACCTCAAAAACATAATCGTCAATTGATATTGCCCTGCATTGCTGCCGATTCAGCCATTGAATTTGCGACCGTTTGTGATCTAAATAACTAGCCCGAACAGGAAACGATACTATGGAGTACAGCTGCTCATTAACATAGATGTCGTGAGTAATAATCTCGCCACGATACAAAGTGCGTATGATGCTCATGAATGCGTCGGAAACAAATCCGTATGTACCAGGAAGATCATACCAATCCATCATCGCATCAGCTAGGTCAGTGGTATAAACTTTCGGAGTCGGATACTTGCCGCTTCCGTGTCGATTAATGATTGTGTCTATTCTCAGCCAGTCGTTTACCGCATTTTGCTTCCTTGTATAATCAATGGCATGTTCAGAGCCAGGAGTATGCGGATATATTCTATAGAAGTTGATCATCTCTTTCTCCTTACTTGGACACTGCCGGCTATTAATACTACAGCGCACGGTCCTTTTTCCACCGGCAGCGAAGCAAGGTCGTGAGACGGATGCCGGCCGCACGAAGTTTTCGACGCGTCGTTTTCGTGTGACTCTTGCGGGCCTGGGCTCGGCGAGCCTGCGTATATTGCAA
>JBGSSZ010000221.1:0-1674 GCA_041736785.1 Limnoglobus sp. | reverse complement strand
GTCGGGCCCCGCCTCCAGACACGACACCAGCTCCGCCACCTGGCCTGGATCGAGCCGCCGCGCCCGCGGCGCTCCGCGGTTGTTCTCGAGCCCCGCCAGCCTCTCGGCAGTGTAGCGGTGAACCCAGTCCCGCAGCGTCTGACGATCCATCCCGCAGCTCCCAGCCGCCGTCTTGCGATCCACACCTTCCAGAACCAGAGCCAGCGCCAACGTCCGCCGAAACGTATGCGCGTCCCGGCTCCTCGTTGCCGCCGAGCGCAGTCCCGCAGCCGTCAGATCCTTCCGCTCCACCACGATCGCCTTCGACATCCCTGCTCCTCCTGCCTCGAAGGAAGTGAGTCACAGATCCGCGGACTTGCGAGTCCCCCCGAGAGTCAGGACCAGCGGCCAAAGATATTATAATTTATTCGAGTGCTGCCAGGTTTGTCGTCGACAATTACTTTCCCCAACTGGGGAGCATGACTACATACCGTTTTCCAGTAATGGTGAGACGATTATCGGAGGTCGCCTCAAGGTAGGTGGAATTCTTGGCAGTCTCTGGGTTTGCCCATGGAAATTGAGGAGGAGACGTGCACCATGCCTGAGATCATCGTGGTGCCGAACATCGACGCGACGGCGCGTCGGTGGAACCCAGCGCGAGGTTCTCTGGAATGTCAGGTCACCGCCCGAGCCGATCTCGAAACTCGAGGCCTGACCACCGCCGCTTGGTACCGCATCGCCGAAGCGATCCCCGCGGACGCGCCCTTCGACGCCGCCTTCATCGACGAATCCCAGGACCTCAGCGTCGCCGAGCTCCGCTTCCTCGCGGCACTCGGCGGCGCCGGCGCCGAGCTCTTCTTCGCAGGCGACATCGGCCAGCGGATTTTCCGTCAACCCTTCTCTTGGCACACCCTCGGCGTCGACATCCGCGGCCGCTCGTGCGTCCTCAAGGTCAACTACCGCACCTCCGAACAGATCCGCCGGCGTGCCGACCGGCTTCTGCCCGGGGTGATTTCCGACGGCGACGGCGCCGAAGAAGATCGCCGCGGCGTCGTCTCGGTCTTCGGCGCGCCGCAACCGGAGACGTTCGAGGCCGGGACCGAGGAGAAGGAGATCGCGCATGTCGCGCGGTGGCTGTCAGCCCGGATCGTGGACGGGATCGAACCCGACGAGATCAGCGTTTTCGCCCGGACAGACGACGCGGCGGAGCGCTGGGCCCGGGCCTTCGAGGCCGCCGACATTCCCTTCCGTCGTGGTGTGCCCGGACCTCAGGACGACAGTCGCATGGCGACTGTCTGCAGCATGGCGATGGCGAAGGGTCTCGAGTTCAGCGCCGTGGCCGTCGCCGCCTGCGACGAAGGCCTGCTGCCGCTCTCGGAACGTCTCGCGCTTGCATCCTCCGCACCGGAGTTGCGCGAGACTTACGAGACGGAGCGGCATCTGCTTTATGTTGCAATCACGCGGGCCCGAGAATACCCGCTCGCTTGCTGCGTCACACCGGTTTCCGGATTCGTCGCAGAACTCGCGGCCCAGGCGTGACCACTGGCGATCACGGTTCGCAGGGCCTCTAGGCGACAGTCTCGGCTCCTGCCATCCGGAGCCCCAGCAAACCCAAACGCAAAGGCGCGACGTGCGGAGGCGCTCGGCAGAAGTGGGTCAAGGCCTCGCGCCTCGGTCAGACGGCGTAGGTGCGCT
>JBGSSZ010000213.1:0-2182 GCA_041736785.1 Limnoglobus sp. | reverse complement strand
CTTGGCCAGCAACTCCTCGCGCATCGCGTCCAGCACGGTGTCGCGCAACAGCGCGCGCGAGGCCTCGGGATAGGGAACCCGAGGCTTGGTCACACGCGCGAGCGTAACCGACCCGACACTGGTCACGGACGGGCGACTTCGACCATCACGAAGTCGGACTTGGCCGCGCCGCAGTCCGGGCAGCTCCAGTCGTCGGGGATGTCCTCCCACCGGGTGCCCGGCGCGATGCCGTCTTCCGGCCAGCCCTTGGCCTCGTCGTACTCGAAGCCGCACTGCATGCAGAGGAAGAGCTTGTAGTCGCTCATTATTTGCTGACCTCCATGGATTCGAAGTCGACCTTCTCGCGAACCCCGCAGTCGGGGCAGCACCACTCGTCGGGGATGTCGGCCCAGGCGGTGCCGGCCGGGAATCCCTCCCGGGCGGCCCCTTTGGCCTCGTCGTAGGTGTAGTCGCAGACCGGGCACTTGTAGGCACTCATGCGTCAACTCCGTAGCGGGCCAGGATCTTCGCCCGACGACGCGGCTCGATGTTCACCTTGGTGATGTCGCCGTCGTAGTGCTCGAGCACCCGGTGGTCCATCATCCGGCGCCAGATCCACGGGAAGTAGGTCACGCCGATCAGGGTGGCGTAGCCACTGGGCAGTTCCGGCGCGCCGTCCATGTGACGCAGCGTCTGGTAACGACGCGTCGGGTTGGCGTGATGGTCGCTGTGTCGCTGCAGGTGGTAGAGGAACAGGTTGGTGACCAGGTGATCGGAGTTCCAGCTGTGCTGCGGGGTGCAGCGCTCGTAGCGGTCATTGGCGTTCTTCTGCCGCAGCAGACCGTAGTGCTCGAGGTAGTTGACCGACTCCAGCATCGAGAAGCCGAACACCGCCTGGATGATCACGAACGGGATCAGCGCCGGGCCGAACACGGCGATCAGCACACCCCAGAACACCACCGACATCAGCCAGGCGTTGAGCACGTCGTTGCCCAGCCAGGTGCGGGGGTCCCACGGGCTGCGGCCCTGCCTGCGGATGCGGGCGGCCTCCAGGTGCAGAGCGGACTTCGCGCTTCCCCACACGCTGCGCGGCAGGAACTCCCAGAAGGTCTCGCCGAAGCGTGAGGACGCCGGATCCTCCGGGGTGGCGACCCGCACGTGGTGGCCGCGGTTGTGCTCGATGTAGAAGTGGCCGTAGCAGGTCTGCGCCAAGCTGATCTTGGACATCCAGCGCTCCAGCGACTCCTTCTTGTGGCCCATCTCGTGGGCGGTGTTGATGCCGGTGCCGCCGAGCACGCCGACCGACAGCGCCAGCCCGATCTTGGCCACCCAGCTCAGGCCGCCCTCATACCCCAGCCAGCTCAGGTTCGACGCGGTGAACGCGTACGCGCCGAAGAGGACGGTTGCGTATTGGAACGGGATGAAGATGTAGGTGCAGTACCGGTAGTACTTGTCGTTCTCCAGGTACTCCATCACCTCGTCGGGCGGATTCTGCCCGTCCCGGCCGAACTTGATGTCCAGGGTCGGCAGCAGCACGTAGATCAGGAACGGCCCGACCCAGAAGAATGCCTGCGAGGCCGTCGTCCAGCCGATCTGGTTGAAAGCCCAGATGATCGGCAGCATCACGAACAGTGCCGTGGGCGGCACGAGGCCGAACAGCCACAGGTAGCGCTTCTTGTCCCGCCAGTGGGTGGCGGGCGCCTGGGCGGCGCCGGTGTCGAGCTGGGATGTCACGTCATACCTCCATGTGAAAGCCATCTTGATGGTTTGACTATAGAGGCCTGTTTGTCGTTTGTCTAGACAAACCTAATTGGTTTGTAAACTGCCCCTGTTCGCCGCAGGTGATCACCCGTCGGTCCGATTAGCCTCGGATGCAGGGGGGTACGCCGCCCACACGTTGCGCCGCGAGTTCACCGCCTACGTGCCCAGCCGCAAGCAGCTCGAGTGGCAGATCCGCTCCCGCACGGCGATGCTGCCCACTGTCGACATCGTGCACCGCGGCGTGGACGAACCCTACCGCCTGTTTACGTCTCGCTCGGAGTTCCGACTGACGGTGCGCCAGGATAATGCCCTGCGACGGCTTGCCCCCATTGGCATCGCCCTCGGCCTGTACAACGACGACGAACTTTGCGCCATCGAGACGCGGCTCAATGACGAGGACCGCGCATCGCAGTTGGCAGCCGTGACCAGTGTGCGGCCCGAG